>CAMLGC010000044.1 GCA_946479505.1 uncultured Sphingomonadaceae bacterium | reverse complement strand
CGTTCAACTTCCCCGCGATGATCCCGATGTGGATGTTCGGCGTCGCGATCGCGGTCGGCAACGCTTTCATCCTCAAGCCCTCGGAGCGCGACCCATCGGTGCCGGTGCGCCTCGGCGAGCTGATGCTCGAAGCCGGGCTGCCCGAGGGCATCCTCCAGGTCGTCCACGGCGACAAGGAGATGGTCGACGCCATCCTCGACCATGACGACATCAAGGCGGTGAGCTTCGTCGGCTCCTCCGATATCGCGCACTATGTGTACAAGCGCGGCGTCGAGAACGGCAAGCGTGTCCAGGCGATGGGCGGGGCGAAGAACCACGGCATCGTCATGCCGGACGCCGACTTGGATCAGGTCGTGAACGATCTCGCCGGTGCGGCCTTCGGCTCGGCGGGCGAGCGCTGCATGGCGCTTCCCGTCGTGGTGCCGGTCGGCGACAAAACGGCGGATGCGCTGCGCGAAAAGCTCATCCCCGCGATCGAGAATCTGCGCGTCGGCGTCTCGACCGATGCGGAGGCGCAATACGGCCCTGTCGTCACCGCCGAGCACAAGCGCCGGATCGAGGATTGGATCCAAAAGGGCATCGATGAAGGCGCCGAGCTGGTCGTGGACGGCCGCAACTTCACGCTTCAGGGACACGAAGAAGGCTTCTTCGTCGGCCCGAGCCTGTTCGATCACGTCACGCCGGACATGACGAGCTACAAGGAAGAGATTTTCGGCCCCGTCCTCCAGATGGTCCGCGCGCCCGATTTCGAGACCGCGCTCGAGCTTCCGAGCAAGCACCAATACGGCAACGGCGTCGCGATCTTCACCCGCAACGGCCACGCCGCACGCGAGTTCGCGCACCGCGTCGATGTCGGCATGGTCGGCATCAACGTGCCGATCCCGGTGCCTGTCGCCTACCACACCTTCGGCGGCTGGAAGCGCTCGGGCTTCGGCGACATCGACCAGCACGGCATGGAAGGCGTGCGCTTCTGGACCAAGAACAAGAAGGTCACCCAGCGCTGGCCCGACGGCTCCGCGACAGGCGAGAACGCGTTCGTCATCCCGACGATGGGGTGAAGGGATGCGGTTGGTCCTCGCCTTGCTGACGCTGTTGCTGGCGGTGACGCCGGCGATGGCGCAGAAGCGGATCGCGCTGACCTTCGATGACGTGCCGCGGGCCCGCGGCGCGTTCTTCACGCCCGACGAGCGCACTGACAGGCTGATTGCGGCGCTGAAGCGGGCAGGCGTCGAGCAGGTCGCCTTCTTCGTCAATCCCGGCAACCTGCGAACAGCCGACGGGCAGGATGGTGAACAGCGGATCGCCGCCTATGTCGCTGCCGGTCACGTCATCGCGAACCACTCGTTCAGCCATCCGCATCTGTCGAAGATGACGGCGGACGCATATCTCGCGAATATCGATCGTGCCGACGACCGGCTTCGCGGCCGGCCGGGTTTTCGGCCCTGGTTCCGCTATCCCTTTCTCGACGAAGGACAGTCGGACAAGGCGAAACGCGACGCCATTCGCGCGGGGCTCGCCGAACGCGGTCTGACCAACGGCTATGTCACGGCCGAGGGCTCCGACTGGAACATGGAGGCGCTCACCCTCGAGGCGGTCGAAGGTGGAAAACGGATCGATCGCGATGCGCTCCGCACCCTGTATGTCGAAACGCATGTCGAGGCCGCGGACTTCGCCGACGCGCTGATGCAGAAGGCGATCGGCCGCCAGCCCGCGCAGGTCTTGCTCCTGCACGAAACCGATCTGGCGGCGCTCTACATCGACGATCTGGCGCGGGCGCTGCGCGAAGACGGCTGGGAAATCATCACCGCCGACCAGGCCTATGCCGATCCCGTAGCGGCATGGGCGGCGCGCTACGATACGCCATCGGCCAACGGTACGCTGACCGAAATGCTGGCATGGCAGAAGGGTCTGCCCGCACCTCGCTGGTATGAACGGAACGACATCGAACTGGCCGATCGCCTGTTCGCCGAACGTGTGTTGAAGGAAACGCCAAAAGAATGACCGATCAGTCCACCGCTTCTCATAGCTCACGCCTGAGGTGTTTCCGCTTCGGCAGGTTATTCGCCGGTGCCGTCATTCTCGCGCTCGCCGCGTGCGGCTCGCCGTCCGAGGAAGGCGATAGCGCAGCCGCCGACAACGCGCTCGTCGTGAACACCGCAGTGTCGGTTCCCGAGAACGCGGTCACGCCCGAAGCGAGCGAGGTGCTTCCGCACGTCACTCCGCCCGGCGAGCCGACGCCCGCCGACGCAATTCCCGTCGACTTTCGCGGCCGGTGGGGCCTCGGCGTCAACGATTGCGATCCGACGCGCGACGACGCCAAGGGGCTGATGGTCGTCGCCTCGAACAAGCTCACCTTCTACGAATCGCGCGGCCGCCCGACTCAGGTGTCGGTGCTAACGCCCGACAAGATCACGCTCGATCTCGATTTCACCGGCGAGGGCCAGACCTGGACCCGCACGACCACCTTCACCCTCCTCGACGGCGGCAGGACGCTCGTGCGCGAGGAGACCGACCCCGCGACCGCGCTTCGCTACCACCGGTGCAATGCATGACCGACCAGTTCGACCTGACCGACGACCAGCGCGCGATCCAGGAGATGGCGCGCAAGTTCACCGCCGATCGCATCACCCCCAATGCGGCCGAGTGGGACGAAAAGCACATCTTCCCGCGCGACACGATCAAGGAGGCTGCCGATCTCGGCTTCGCGGCGATCTACGTTTCCGAGGAGAGCGGCGGCATCGCGCTCGGCCGGCTCGAGGCGGCGCTCATCATGGAGGCGATGGCCTATGGCTGCCCCTCCACATCCGCCTTCATCTCGATCCACAACATGGCCTCGTGGATGATCGACCGGTTCGGCTCGCAAACGGTCAAGGACAAGTACCTGCCGAGCCTGGTGCCGATGGATCGGATGGCGTCCTATTGCCTCACCGAACCCTCGTCGGGCTCGGACGCCGCGGCGCTCAAGACCAGGGCGGTCAAGGATGGCGACGAATACGTCGTCACCGGCTCGAAGCAGTTCATCTCGGGCGGCGGCGAGAACGAGGTCTATGTCTGCATGGTCCGCACCGGCGAGGAGGGGCCCAAGGGCATCTCCTGCCTCGTGCTCGAAAAGGACATGCCCGGCGTGTCGTTCGGCGCGCAGGAGCGCAAATTGGGCTGGCATTCGCAGCCGACCGCCCAGGTCAATTTCGACAATGTCCGCGTGCGTGCCGAGAACCTCGTTGGCGGCGAGGGCGAGGGATTCCGCATCGCGATGATGGGATTGGACGGCGGCCGCCTCAACATCGGCGCCTGCTCGCTGGGGGGCGCGCAGCGCTGCCTCGACGAGGCGGTGGCCTATACCAAGGACCGGCAGCAGTTCGGGAAAGCCATCGCCGATTTCCAGAACACGCAGTTCATGCTGGCGGACATGGAAACCGAGCTCCAGGCCGCGCGCATGCTGCTCTACACCGCCGCCGCCAAGGTGACGGCGAACGCACCCGACAAGACCAAATTCGCCGCGATGGCCAAGCGCCTCGCCACCGACACCGGCTCGTCGGTCGTCGATCGTGCGCTCCAGCTCCACGGCGGCTACGGCTATCTGATGGACTATCCGGTCGAACGCTTCTGGCGCGATCTGCGCGTCCACTCGATCCTCGAAGGCACCAATCAGGTGATGCGCATGATCGTCGGCCGCGAGCTGACGCGGCAGTGACTCAAGATGTCCTCACCATGATCGACAATCGCGTCGGCCGCCTGCGCCTCAACCGGCCCAAGGCGCTGCACGCGCTCAACACCGGCATGTGCCGCGCGATGTGGGATGCGCTTGAGGTGTGGCGCGGCGATCTCGACATCGAGGCGGTGCTGATCGACCACGCCGAAGGTCGGGGGTTCTGCGCCGGCGGCGACATCCGCATGCTTGCGACGAGCGGCGGCGATGACGGCGCGGCGGCGCGCGACTTCTTCCGCGCCGAATACCGTCTCAACCACTGCCTCTTCACCTACGCCAAGTCGACGGTCGCGTTCATGGACGGGATCACGATGGGCGGCGGCGTCGGCATCGCGCTCCCGTGCCGCTTCCGCGTCGCGACCGAGCGCACCAGGTTTGCGATGCCCGAAACCGGCATCGGCCTGTTCCCCGACGTTGGCGGCGGCTGGTATCTCTCGCGGCTGCCCGGGCGCATGGGCCAGTTTCTCGCGCTCACCGGCCACCGCCTCGACGGCGCCGAATGCGCCGCATTAGGCCTCGCGACGCACTACCTGCCGAGCGATGCGCTCGACGAGGCCAAGCAGCGCATCGCCGCCGATCCGCAGGCGATCGAGTCGATCCTGGACGGTCTCGCGGTGCCGCCGTCCGAAGCCGCCATTCTCGCGCACCGCGACGAGATCGACCGCCTCTTCGCCTCGGACAGCCTCGAAAACGTGCTCGCCGCGCTCGATGCGGACGGCGGCGACTGGGCGGCAAAGCAACGCGCGGTCCTCGCGACAAAATCGCCGCAGACGATGAAGGTCTCGCTCCGCCTGCTCGCGGACGGCGCGCGCATGGCGACCTTCGCCGACGAGATGCGACAGGAATACGCGGTCGCGAGCCGCGTCGTTCAGCGTCACGACTTCCTTGAAGGCGTCCGCGCGGTGATCGTCGACAAGGACAACGCCCCCAGGTGGAATCCCGCGACGGCAGAGGGCGTGACGGAGCACCTGATCGACCAGATCTTCGCGCCCTTGTCCGAAGACGAGGCGTGGACGCCAAGATAAGCAATGTGTCCCCGCGAAGGCGGGGACCCAGTCTGGGCTCCCGCCTTCACGGGAGCACATCAAAGGACGGGAAAACTCAATGTCGGACTACCAGACCCTTCTCGTCGAGCAGCGCGGCGCGGTCACGCTCATTACGCTCAACCGCCCGCAGGCGCTGAACGCGCTCAATGCTGAGGTACTCGACGAATTGCTTGTCGCGCTGGCCGCGTTCGATGCCGATCCGGGGCAGGGCTGCGCCGTCCTCACCGGTAGCGAAAGGGCCTTCGCCGCCGGCGCCGACATCAAGGAAATGCAGCGACAAGGCTTCGCTGAAATGTACGGCACCAACCATTTCTCGGGCTGGGAGCGGTTCACTCAGACCCGCAAGCCCGTCATCGCCGCGGTCGCCGGCTATGCCTTGGGCGGCGGGTGCGAGCTTGCGATGATGTGCGACTTCATACTTGCCGCCGACACCGCGAAATTCGGCCAGCCCGAGATCAAGCTCGGCGTCTCGCCGGGCATGGGCGGCTCGCAGCGGCTCACCCACGCGGTCGGCAAGGCCAAGGCGATGGAGATGGTTTTGACCGGCCGCATGATGGACGCCGAGGAGGCCGAACGCGCCGGCCTCGTCAGCCGGATCATCCCCGCCGCCGAGCTTGTGGACGAAGCGGTCAAGACCGCCGCCACGATCGCCGGCATGGCGCCGCTCGCGGTGATGGCGAACAAGGAAATGGTCAACGCTGCATTCGAGACGAGCCTCAGCCAGGGCGTCCAGTTCGAGCGCCGCCTGTTCAACGGCCTGTTCGGCACGCAGGATCAGAAGGAAGGCATGGCCGCCTTCGTCGAAAAGCGCCCGGGTCAGTGGACGGGGAAATAGTCAATTCCCCTCCCGCTTGCGGGAGGGGCTAGGGGAGGGCATGTCCCTCGCGTAAAAACAGGCCCTCCCCCGCCCCCTCCCGCGGAGCGGGAGGGGAGAGCAGAGGAGAGAAAGCATGGCACGCGTCGGTTTCATCGGACTAGGCAACATGGGCGGCGGCATGGCTGCGAACCTTGCGCAGAAAGGGCACGACGTCCGCGCCTTCGACCTGTCGCAGGATGCGCTCGATCGCGCCAAGAAGGCTGGCTGTCTCCCGGTCGGTTCCGCGAAAGAGGCCGCGCAGGACGCTGAGGCGGTGCTCACGATGCTCCCCGCCGGCAGCCATGTCGAGCAGGTCTATGACGAGAGCGTCTTCGGCACCGCCTCGACCGCGGCGATCCTGATCGACTGCTCGACGATCGACGTCGCGACCGCCAAACGCGTCGCCGATGCCGCCGCCGCCAAGGGCCTCACCGCCGTCGACGCTCCCGTCTCGGGCGGGATCGCCGCGGCGAATGCGGGCAGCCTCACCTTCATGGTCGGCGGCAGCGAGGAGGCGTTCCAGCGCGCCGAACCCTTCCTCGCCGACATGGGCAAGGCGGTGATCCACGCCGGCGCGAACGGATCGGGGCAGGCGGCAAAGATCTGCAACAACATGATCCTGGGCGCGACGATGATCGTCACCTGCGAGGCGTTTGCGCTGGCCAGGAAACTCGGGCTCGAGCCGCAGGCCTTTTTCGACATCGCGTCGGTCTCGTCGGGCCAGAGCTGGTCGATGACGAGCTATTGCCCCGTTCCCGGCGTCGGTCCCGAAAGCCCCTCGGATCACGACTATCAGGGCGGTTTCGCGACGGCATTGATGCTGAAGGACCTGCGCCTCGCGATGGAAGCCGCCGCAACGGTCAACGCCGATACGCCTGTGGGCGCCCGTGCCGCCGAACTCTACGAGGCGTTCAACGCGGAGGGGAATGGCGGGCTCGATTTCTCCGCAATCATTAAGAAAGTCGGCGGGGCGTCTTAGGCGCGGTGGCCCGCGCCGGTCCTTGGTCGGGAATGACAAATTTGGATTTGCCCGCGCAGGAATATGGCACAGAATCCACTAGGTCCGATCCGTAACTGGTTTGCATTGCGCGCGGCCCGCGCTACTCCCGTTTGAAAAGCGTGGGAGGGGAGCATGGCGAGCGTAGCGGAGAGTGCGGGCGGGCAGGAGATGAGCCGGAACGACATCCGGCTGGTCATCTCGGCCTCGTCGGTCGGCACCATCTTCGAATGGTACGATTTCTTCATCTACGGCACGCTCGCCGCGTCGGGGATCATCGGGCGCACCTTCTTCCCGACCGGAAACGAGATGGTTCAGACCTTGCTCGCCTGGGCGGGCTTCGCGGTCGGCTTCGGGTTCCGCCCGCTGGGCGCGGTGCTGTTCGGCTATCTCGGCGACCGGCTGGGCCGAAAATACACCTTCCTCATCACGATCACGGTGATGGGTCTCGCCACCGCGGGCGTCGGCCTCGTTCCCTCGGCGGCCACGATCGGCCTCGCGGCGCCCGCGATCATCATCCTGCTGCGCGTCGCGCAAGGCCTCGCGCTGGGGGGCGAATATGGCGGCGCGGCGATCTATGTCGCCGAACACTCGCCGCCCGGGCGCAGCGGCTACTTCACGAGCTTCATCCAGGCGAGCGTTGCGGGCGGGTTCGTGCTCAGCCTCGCGATCGTGCTCCTCTCGCGCGGCGCAATGTCGACCGAGACGTGGGACGCGTGGGGCTGGCGCTTCCCCTTCGTCTTCTCGCTGCTGCTGCTCGCGGTGTCGCTGTGGATGCGGCTCAAGCTCTCCGAAAGCCCCGTGTTCAAGGCGCTCAAGGCCGCCGGCGAGACCGCGCGCAACCCCTTCCTCGAAAGCTTCACCTATCCCGGCAACCTCCGCCGACTGGTCGTCGCCATGCTCGGCATCGCCGCGGGGCTGACGGTGATCTGGTACACCGCGATGTTCAGCGTGCTCTCGTTCCTCCAGGGCACGATGCGCGTCGAGGCGACCGCGGCGCAGCTTCTGACCGGCGCCGGCGCGGCGGCCGGGCTGTTCTGGTTCGTCTTCTTCGGGCGGCTGTCGGATCGCGTCGGCCGCAAGAAGCCGATCGTGATCGGCTATGCCGTCACGCTCGTGCTGCTGTTTCCGATCTTCTGGGTGATCGGTGGCGCCGCCAACCCGCACCTCGCCGCCGCCGCCGAGCGTGCGCCGGTCGTCGTTTCGGGCCCCGATTGCAGCTACAGCCCCTTCGCCAAGGAACAGGACGACGCCTGCGGCAGGCTGCTCGACACCTTCTCCAAAAAGGGCATCGCCTACACCACGGTCACCGCGCCTGCGACGGTGGTGACGATCGGCGGCGTGCCGATCGGAAACCCGACCCCCGAACGGCTCGATGCGGCGCTCGCCGCCAATGGTTATTCGCTCGATCCGGTCGTGCCCGGTCCGTCGAGCATTCTGGTCATCCTGATCGCGATCATCGCCTTGAGCGCGCTCTCGGGCGCGACCTACGGCCCCGTCGCGGCGCTGCTGTCGGAGATGTTCCCACCGCGCATCCGCTACAGCTCGATGTCGATCCCCTATCATCTCGGCTGCGGCTATTTCGGCGGGTTCCTGCCCTTCATCAGCCAATACGTCGTTGCGCGGACGGGCAATCCCTATGCCGGGCTATGGTACACTTGGGGCGTGGTCGCGCTTGCTCTGGTGGTAACGCTCTTCTGGCTCAAGGAACCCCGGCCCGGCAACGCGCACGCGGGCTGAGGCTGGCGCGAAGCAGAGCGCACCGCTAACGCGCGCTGCATGACCGCCCCGCTTCGCCTCCGCCTCGATTCCGCCGCGCTTGCGCACAACTGGCGCACGCTCGACGCGATGAGCGGCCGCGCGGCGTGCGGCGCGGCGATCAAGGCGGACGGCTACGGCCTCGGCGCGGCCGAGGTCGGGCGCCGCCTCGCGGACACAGGCTGCCGCGATTTCTTCGTCGCGACCTGGGCCGAAGCGGAGGCGCTACGTCACCTCGACCTCCCGCTCGCGGTGCTCCACGGCGTGCGCGCCGAAGATATGGACGTGGCGACCAGCAGCCTCGCGCGGCCCGTGCTCAGCACGCCCGCCCAGATCACGCGCTGGCGCGCGGCGGGCGGGGGCGCGTGCGACGTGATGGTCGATACCGGCATGAACCGGCTCGGCATCGCGCCCGAGGATGTTGTCGGCGGGCTGCTCGACGACCTCGACATCGACACGCTGATGAGCCACCTCGCCTGCGCCGACGAAGACACGGCCATGAACGCCCGTCAGCGCGATGCCTTGGCGGCGCTCGCCGGCCGCACGCGCGCGCGCCGCATGAGCCTCGCCAATTCGTCGGGCATCGCGCTCGGGCCCGATTATGCGTTCGATCTCACCCGCCCCGGCCTCGCTCTCTACGGCGGTCGCCAGCGCGCGGGCCACGACGCGATCCGGCAGGTCGCCACGCCGGAGGCGCAGGTCCTCCAGCGTCGCCGTGTTCCCGCAGGCGGCACCGTCGGCTATAACGCCACCTGGCGCGCGCCCGCCGTTACCGAGGTCGCGATCCTCAACATCGGCTATGCCGACGGTTATTTTCGGGGGTTTTCGGGAAAGGGCATTGGGCAGGCAAACGGCCGTGCGCTTCCCGTGCTCGGCCGCGTCTCGATGGACCTTGTGGCGATCGCCGTCGATGCCGCGGCTGATCTTGCCGAAGGCGACTGGGTCGCGCTCGACTATGATCTGCCCGTCGCCTCGGCGGCGAGCGGGATGTCGCAATACGAGCTGCTCACGAGCCTTGGCGGCCGCTTCGATCGGGTCTGGACGGCTTAGAGTTGTGCTCCTGCTTTCACGGGAGCGCGAAGTTCAGTGATTGTCGCGCGGCACGCCTTGGGTCTGTGCGATGCGCTGGTACTTGTCGGCGCCTTCGAGGATCGCGCCTGAGGATATCTGCCCGACGACCGCGCGCTGCATTTCCTGCCACGGCGTTTGCGAGGCCGGATAGGCATAGCCGCCCGCCGCCTCGAGCGCGGCGCGGCGATCGGCGATCTCTTCGTCCGCGACGAGCATGTCGGCGGTGCCGCGCCTGAGGTCGATCCGTACGCGGTCGCCGGTCTTGAGCAGCGCAAGCCCGCCGCCGACCGCCGCCTCGGGTGAGGCGTTGAGGATCGAAGGGCTGCCGCTGGTGCCCGATTGCCGCCCGTCCCCAATACAGGGCAGTGCGTGGAGCCCCTCGCGGATCAGGTAAGCGGGCGGCCGCATGTTGACGACCTCGGCCGCGCCCGGATAGCCGATCGGCCCGGCACCGCGCATGAACAGCACGGTGTCCGGCGTGAGCCCAAGCGCGGGATCGTCGATCCGCGCGTGATAGTCCTCGGGACCGTCGAACACGACAGCGTTGCCCTCGAACGCCTCCGGGTCGTCGGGGTTGGAGAGATAGCGCTCGCGGAACTCGGGGCTGATGACGCTGGTCTTCATGATCGCGGCGTCGAACAGGTTGCCGTGTAGGACGATGAACCCGGCATCGTGCTTGAGCGGCCGGTCGAACGGGCGGATCACCGCCTCGTCCTCGATCCTGGCGTCGCGATAATTGTCGCCCAGCGTCTTGCCGGTGCAGGTCATCGCCTCGGTGTCGAGCAGGCCCTGCTTGAGTAGCTCCGAGGCGACCGCGGGCACGCCGCCTGCGCGGTAATAATCCTCGCCCAGATACTCGCCCGCCGGCTGGAGATTGACGAGCAGCGGGATGGCGTGGCCGTGCTCTTGCCAGTCGTCGAGGCTGAGCTCGACCCCCATGTGCCGCGCGATCGCGGCAAGGTGGAGCGGCGCGTTGGTCGAGCCGCCGATCGCCGAGCTGACCCGGATCGCGTTGAGGAACGCCGCGCGCGTCATGATGTCCGAGGGCTTGAGGTCTTCACGCACCATGTCGACGATGCGCTTGCCGGTGCGCCACGACATCTCCTGCCGGTCGCGATACGGCGCCGGGATCGCCGCCGAGCCGGGAAGCTGCATCCCCAGCGCTTCGGCGAGGCTATTCATCGTCGTCGCGGTGCCCATCGTGTTGCAATAGCCGGTCGACGGCGCCGACGAGGCGACGAGCTCGATGAAGCCTTTGTCGTCGATCTCGCCGGCGGCAAGCATCTGGCGCGCCTTCCACACGATCGTGCCCGATCCGGTGCGCTCGCCCTTGTGCCAGCCGTTGAGCATCGGCCCGACCGACAGCGCGATCGCGGGGATGTTGACAGTCGCCGCGGCCATCAGCGCGGCGGGCGTCGTCTTGTCGCACCCGATCGTCAGCACCACGCCGTCGAGCGGATAGCCGTAGAGCACCTCGACCAGCCCGAGATAGGACAGGTTGCGGTCGAGCCCCGCGGTCGGGCGCTTGCCCGTCTCCTGGATCGGATGCACCGGAAACTCGATCGCGATCCCGCCCGCGTCGCGAATGCCCTCGCGCACCCGCTCCGCCAGCACCAGATGGTGCCGGTTGCACGGGCTCAGGTCGCTCCCCGTCTGCGCAATCCCGATGATCGGCTTGCCCGAACGCAACTCCTCGAGGCTCAATCCGTAGTTCAGGTAGCGCTCGAGATAGAGCGCGGTCATGTCGATATTGGCGGGATTGTCGAACCACGCACGGCTGCGAAGCTTGGGCGTGGTCGGGTCGTCGGTCATGCTGGGCGGGCTCCGGGTTGCTTCGTCGTCGACAGGCGGAAGATCATGCGATGGTGATAGGGCGTGCCCGGATCGACGCGTGCGGAGACGAATTGGGGCTGGTTGGGAGAATCGGGAAATTTCTGCGGCTCCATCGCGATGCCATCGCCCTGTCGATAGAGATGGCCATGCTTGCCAACGAGCGTCCCGTCGAGGAAGTTTCCGGTATAGACCTGCACCCCCGGTTCGGTCGACAGCACCTCGAGCACGCGGCCGCTCTTGGGGTCCTCCAGCCGCGCCGCGAGCTTGGGCTCGGGCGTCAGCCCCGCGTCGAGCGCGAAATTATGGTCGTAGCCGCGGCCGATGACGATCTGCGGATCGGTGCCGTCGCGGATGCCGTCGGCGATGATCCGTCCGTTGCGGAAGTCGAACACCGTGCCTTCGACCGGCTTCAATTCGCCCGTCGGGATCAGCGCCTCGTCGACCGGGGTGAACGCCGAGGCGGGAATCGTGAGCTTGTGGTCGAGGATGCTCGTGGCTGCGCCCTCGCCGGCAAGATTGAAGATGCCGTGGTTGGTCATGTTGACGATCGTCGGCTTGTCGGTCGCTGCATTGAAGTCGATCGTGAGCTGGTTCTTCTCGTCGAGTGAGTAGGTCACCGTCGCCTTCACCGTTCCCGGATAGCCCTGGTCGCCGTCGGGGCTGGTCAGCGCCAACGTCACGCTGGCGACCGGCCCGTTCTTAATGTCGGTGATCTGCCACACCTGCTTGTCGAACCCGCGCGTGCCGCCGTGGAGCGAATTGGTCTTGTCGTTGAGCGTGAGCTGATAGGTCGCGCCGTCGAGGCTGAACTTCCCGCCCGCGATCCGGTTCGCGTAGCGCCCGACGGTGACCGCGAAATAATTGGGTTTGTTCACATAGCTCGCGAGATCGTCATAGCCGAGCAGCACGTCGACGCTCTTGCCGTCGCGGTCGGGCGCGGTGAGCGACTGCAGCGTCGCGCCATAGGCGATGATCCGCGCGGCGACGCCGTGATCGTTGGTGAGCGTGACCGCATCGATCGGCGTGCCGTCCTCGAGCGTGCCGAATTGCGATCGCTCTGCCGTCACCCCGTCCTCCTGCTGCTTCGTGCTATCCGCCTGCGCCGAACAGCCCGTCAACGTCGCGAGCGCGACAACCGGTCCGATTCCGAGCAGCTTCACGTCTTTCCCCCCGCGATTGACGTTCCTTTCCATGCTATATACTCAGACAAAAGCGAATGGAAAGCCGAATCCCGCCAGCGTGAAACGAGAGGATGTATCGATGGCCGCACCGCCCACCGCGCAGATGATGCCGACGGACACCGCTGTACCCGTCGGGGCCGCGCCGGTCTATCGCTCGGCGCTGATTTTGCTGGCGACGCTCTTCTTCATGTGGGGCTTCATCACGGTCATCAACAACACGCTGCTGCCGCACCTGAAGGCGGTGTTCGACCTCAACTACACGCAGACGACCCTGATCGAATCGGTGTGGTTCGTCGCCTATTTTGTCGCCTCGATCCCGTCTGCGAAGCTGATCGAGCGGATCGGCTATCAGAAATCGCTCGTCCTGGGGCTGGCGATCATGGCGGGCGGCGCGCTGCTGATGATTCCGGCCGCACGCATTCCGTCCTACGGCGTCGTGCTCACCGCCCTGTTCGTGATCGCGAGCGGCATCACCCTGCTTCAGGTCGCCGCCAACCCCTATGTCGCGGTGATCGGCCCGCCCGAGACCGCCTCGTCGCGGCTCAATCTCGTCCAGGCGTTCAACTCGATGGGGACGACGCTCGCGCCGCTCTTCGGCGGCTATCTCATCCTCGCGCGAAGCACGTCGGGCACGCGCATCGACGGCGCCGCCGAGATGACCATGGCCGAGCGGCTCGCCGACGCGCAGTCGGTGCAGCTTCCCTATCTGATCGTCGCCGGCGTGCTCGTGCTGCTCGCGATCGTGATCGCGCGCTTCAACCTGCCGTCGCTCGGCGCTTCCACGCGCAGGGCCGCCGCCGAGGAGCGCCACCACCATTCGCTCTGGCGCCACCGCAATCTCGTCTTCGGCGTGCCCGCGATCTTCATCTATCTGATCGCCGAGATCGGCGTCTCGAACCTGTTCATCAACTTCGTCTCGGCGCCCGAGATCGGCAACATCAGCCATGCCCAAGCCTCCAACTACCTCTTCCTGCTGTGGGGCGGGATGATGGTCGGGCGCTTCGCGGGCAGCTTCCTGATGCGCACCGTGCCCGCCGAGCGCGTGCTCGCGGTTGCGGCGATCGGTGCGTTCGTCGTGATGCTCATCACCACCTTCGCGAGCGGCCCCGTGGCGATGTGGAGCCTGATCTCGGTCGGGCTGTTCCATTCGATCATGTTCCCGACGATCTTCACGCTCGGCATCCGCGGTCTGGGGCCGCTCACCGAAGAGGGGTCGGGGCTGCTCATCATGGCGATCGCGGGCGGCGCGCTCGTCATCATCCAGGGCTGGCTCGCCGACCGCGTCGGGCTGCAGCTCTCGTTCCTCCTGACCGCGGCATGCGAGCTCTACGTGCTCTTCTACGCGCTGTGGGGCGCCAGGCCGGTCGTCTCGGGCGGCGAGCCCGCACCCACGGACGAGCGCATCCCGGCCTGAGTCCTTTTCCAGCCATTTGTTGTGAGGCAATGGATTGATGTCGATATCGTTCGTTCAGTTCCGTGACCGAGAGGAGCGCGGGGTCGCGTTGCTCGAGGACGGTGAGGCGCGCCGGGTCACGGGCGTCGAGACGCTCTACGATCTCGCGCGCGCGGCGCTTGATGAAGGATCGAGCCTCGCCGATCGCGCGCGCGCCGCGGGGCTGGGCGATGCCGTCGATCTCGATGCCGTCACGTTGCTCGCGCCGATCGACCACCCGGACCCTGCGCACCTGTTGCTGAGCGGCACCGGACTCACCCACCTCGGCTCGGCCGAGGGGCGCGACAAGATGCACCGCGCGGCGGCCGAAGCCGCGCACCAGACCGATTCGATGAAGATGTTCCTGATGGGGGTCGAGGGCGGCAAGCCCGCGGACGGCGCGACCGGCGTCCAGCCCGAATGGTTCTACAAGGGGGACGGCGCGTCGGTCGTCGCGCCCGGCGCGCCCCTGCCGTCTCCCGATTTCGCGCTCGACGCGGGCGAAGAGCCCGAAATCGCCGGCATCTATCTCATCGCCGATGACGGCATGCCCGTGCGGCTCGGCTTCGCGCTGGCGAACGAATTTTCGGATCACGTCACCGAGCGCGGCAATTATCTCTGGCTCGCGCACTCGAAGCTCCGCCCGGCCGCGCTCGGCCCCGAGCTTCGCACCGGCGCGCTCCCCGATGCGGTCGAGGGCACTAGCCGTATCCTCCGCGACGGGGAGACGGTGTGGGAGAAGCCCTTCGTCTCGGGCGAGGCGAACATGTCGCACACGATCCGCAACCTCGAGCATCATCATTTCAAATATGCGGGCTTCCGTCGCCCCGGCGACGTCCACGTCCATTTCTTCGGCACCGCGACGCTGTCGTTCAGCGACGAGGTGAAGACCCAAGCCGGCGACGTGTTCGAGATCGAAGCCGCGCCCTTCGCGCTCCCCGTGCGTAACCCGATCGGCAGCGCTCCCGCGCTCGATACCGCGGTCAAGGCGCTCTGACATGGCCGTTCGCATCGCCGTGGTCGGCCTCGGCAAGATTGCGCATGACCAGCATCTGCCTGCGATCGCCGCCTCGCCCGATTTCACGCTCGTCGCCGGCATGAGCCCGCACGGCACCGCGCCGGGCATTCCGGTCTATCGCGACCTCGATGCGCTGCTCGCCGAGGAGGAAACGCGCACTTTGCCGATCTGATTGCGCAGCGGGCGAGCGACGCCGACCGTGCCCCGCTGCGCCATGTCGCCGATGCCTTCTTCCGTGCCGAGCGGCGCGCCGTGGCGCCGTTCGAAGAGTGACGGCGGCGGATTAAGCGGGCGCTAGCTCCCGACCCTCTTATACTCCTTGAACGCGCCCAGCCGGCAATAGCCCGATGGGATCGCCGCGCCGGGCTCGACGGTACGGAACATGTCGTTCCTGCAGAGCTGACCGCTTTTGATTTCGGTGATGACGGTCTGCCCCGGGCGCAGCGAAGGGCAGCGGCCGATCACGTCGTTGCGCCAGAGGCGCGCGCCGCCCTCGCGATAGAGGAGTGTCGTATTACCGATGATCTGGGGTCCGCTCACATTGTGCGGGTTGACGCAGTCGTCGGTGTCACCGGTCGCGGCATAACCGTCCAGGGCTTCGGCCAAATCCTCCTCGCCTTGTGCGCGAAGCTGCTCTTCATATTGGTTGCCGGCGCATCCTGCGAGCGCGACGGCGGCGATCAGGAAGGGAAGGGCGCGCATCGCATCTACCTCGTATAGGGGGTGAAATCGCCGAGCCCGCAGCTTCCGCTGGGGATGCTCGATCCGGGTGAGACGGTGTGGATGATCTCGCCCCTGCACAATCGGCTCGTCGCCGTCTCGGTCACGACGATATCGCCGTGGGCGAGGCCGAAGCAGCCCCCGCTCACATTGTTGCGATAGATTTCGCGCGGCGAATATTCGTAGAGGATCGTGCCCGCATAGGTGTGGATGGTGTGGACCCGCGTCTGGTCGATACAGTGTTCGGGCTCACCGGCGGTCAGCCCCTCGAGCGCGTCGGCGATCTCGGTTTCGGCCTTGGCCCGGCGTTCGGCGTCCGCCGCCTGGTTATGCGCAGTCGCGCATCCGCCGAGCAGGGCCAGCGCGATCAGGGGAAGTCGAGACATGCGTCCTCCATTTCGCCCCCTTGTGCCCCTTGTTATAACGGAGTCATCCGCGGAATTCATCCTTCGCCGCGCGCCGGCGGTTCAATTCCTCAGCCGATCGCGCTCGCATGAACGGATTGGTGGCCTTCTCCGCGCCGATCGTGGTCGGCACCGTCGGCTCGCCGCGCGCGCGCGCGGCATCGACATCGCGCGTACGTTGGACGATCGAAGCGTTGCCGGGTTCCACCGTGAGCGCAAAGTGCCCGTTCGATTGGGTATATTCGTGCGCGCAATAGACGATCGTGTCGTCGGGAAGCGCCGCGAACCGCTGGAGATTGGCGAACATCTGCGCCGAATCGCCCTCGAACAAGCGGCCGCAGCCCATCGCGAACAGGGTATCGCCGACAAAGACGATATGGTCATTGGTGAAATGGTAGCTGATATGCCCGGCGGTGTGTGCGGGCGTCTCCCACACGGTCGCGACATGCTCGCCGATCCGCACCGTGTCGCCTTCGGCAAGGCCGTGGTCGAGCGTCGGGATCTTGCCCGCTTCCGCGGCCGGGCCGTAAACCTCGGCGCCGGTCGTCGCCTTCACCTCGGCATTGCCGCCGGTATGATCGGGATGCCAGTGCGTGTTCCAGATCGCGCCGATCCGCCACCCGCGCGCATCGGCTTCGGCGAGCACCGGCGCGGCCTCGGCCGGATCGACGACGACCGTTCCGCCGCTCGCTGCATCGTGGATCAGCCAGATATAATTGTCGGCAAGCGCCGGAATGCGAACGATCTCGAGCGCCGCCATGTCACCACGATCCCGTATTGGGCATTGACGCCCACGGCTCGGCAGGGTCGAGTCGGCCGTCCTGGAGCAATTCGATCGAGATGCCGTCGGGCGTCCTGACAAAGGCCATATGTCCGTCGCGCGGCGGCCGGTTGATCGTCACCCCCGCATCCATCAGCCGCTGGCAGGTTTCGTAGATGTCGTCGACGCGATAGGCGAGGTGGCCGAAATTGCGCCCGCCGGAATAGTCTTCCGGGTCCCAGTTGTGGGTGAGCTCGACCTCGGCCTCGCCCTCCTGCCCGGGCGCCGCCAGGAAGATCAACGTGAAGCGCGCCTGCTCGTTCTCCATCCGCCGGACCTCCTTCAGCCCGAGCAGCTCGAAAAAGCCGATCGTCGCCTCGGGATCGGTGACCCGGATCATCGTGTGGAGGTATTTCATGGCTCACTCCGTTCATCGATATTAAGCAACGGTTCATCGCACAGATCGCACGTGCGGAGGTACGCATATCGGAAGGGATTGATGGCAATGGAAGGGCGCGGCATCCGCTTGGGTAATGTCCTGTTGATCGCTGCGGCGATCCTGGCGCTCGGCATGGTTGTGGGCGGCTATCTGCTCGGCAACGGCCTGGTGCGCGCCCGGCACGCCGATCGCGCGGTCACGGTACGCGGGCTCGCCGAGCGCGACGTCCTTGCCGATCTTGCCACCTGGGATCTTTCCTATTCGGAGCAGGGCGGCGATCTTGCCGACGTGCAGGCGCGGATCACGCGCGACACGCAATCGGTGCGCGCCTATTTCGCGCAGCTCGGTTTTCCGGCGGACGCGCTCCAGCCCGCGGGTGCCGGGGTGAGCCAGTTCTACGACAACGGCCAGCAGCGGATCACGATCACCCAGCGGCTGCAACTGCGCACCACCGACATTGCGCGGGCGCGCCGGGCGGTCGCGGATCAGTTCGATCTCGTCAAGGCGGGCGTGCAGCTTCAGGAAGGCTCGCGCATGATCTACACCTTCACCAAGCTCAACGACATCAAGCCCGCGATGGTGGCGGCCGCCACCGGCAACGCGCGCGAGGCGGCCGAGCAGTTCGCCAACGACAGCGGCACCGGCGTCGGCGGCATCAAGCAGGCGACGCAGGGCTATTTCGAGATCAGCGCCCGCGACGGAGAGACGGGCAACAGCTACGGCGTCGCCGACACGCCGTTCAAGAAGGTCCGCGTCGTCACCACGGTCGAATTCTACCTCGAATAAGAAGGTGTAGATTCAGCGCTGGTTCGCGAAAAATCGCCCGCGAACGGCGTCCCCGTCTCGTCGCCCTGGATCAGCTCGCGCCGGTCGCTTACCGGGACGGCGCCGGCGAGAATTGCTGGAGCGCCTCGCCAGCCGCGCGTCCTGCCGGCGATTCGGGGGCGAGCCGCAGCGCCTGGTCCCACGCGGCCTTGGCGGCATCCTCATCGCCGCCCGACGCCGCGATGTTGCCCGCCTCGAGCTGTACCGAAGCGTCGTCGGACGCGCGCGCGAGCGCTTCCGCGATATCCTTTCTTGCGCGCGGCCAGTCGTTCATTCGCCGCGCCAGCGTCGCCGAGAGCAGCCAGGCGAGCGGATCGTCGGACGCATCTGCCAGCGCCGCGTCAAGGTCGATCCGCGCCGCCGCGGGGTCGCCCGCCGCCACCAGCGCCCGTGCGCGATCGAGATGCGCCTCGCCGCGCGCAAGCCCGTCGAGCGTGCCCGCATCGAGCGCCGCGCCGAATGCGCGCTGCGCCGCGGTCGCATCGCCTGCCGCCAGCCACGCATTGCCCGCCTGCACCCAGAAGCTCGCCGTGCGCGCATCGTGCGCCAGCGCGGCATTGTGCGCCGCCTCCTCGAACTCGTCGGCCGCGCCCGCCCAGCGCTTCTGGTTGGTGAGTGCGACGCCGAGGCATTGGCGCGCGTCGAGCCCGCCGCCCGCCGCCTTCCAGCGTTGCGCGTCGAGCTCGCCATCGGCCGGATCGGTCGTCGCCGCCTCGATGCACGCGTGATAGCGCGCGTCGCCCGAAAGAACGGGCCCCGAAACGGTCTGTAGCGCGGCGATGAAAAGCACGGTCAACATGCGGCGATCACATCCTCGACCGCCCGGACGATGAGCGCGATGTCGCTCTCGCGCGACAGGCGGTGCTCGCCGTCCTTGACGAGCCACGTCTGCACATCGACTGAACGCAGCCGCCCGGCGAGCCGCAGCGCGATCTCGAACGGCACGTCGCGATCGGCCTGACCGTGGATCAGCCGCACCGGCGCGTCGATGCCGATCTCGCCGTGCATCAGCCGATTCGCCTCGCCCGACGACCAGAAGCCGCGGGTGGTGAGCGTCGGCGTATCCGAATAGTCGCTCGGCTGCTCGAGCCTGCCGGTGTTGAGGATCGTCATCTTCTCGTCCATCGAGAAGCCCCAATCGGTGAAGTCGGGCGCCGCCGCGATCCCGACCAGTCCCGTGACGCGACCGGGCCGCGCCAACGCCGCCAGCAGCATGATCCACCCGCCCATCGACGAGCCCACCAGCACGACCGGCCCCGCCACCGCCGCATCGATCATCGCCAGCGCATCGTCGTGCCACCCGGCCAGCGTCTGTTCGGCGAACGCGCCTTCGCTCTGCCCGCAGCCGGCGTAGTCGAACCGCAGGTAGGCGCGCCCGCGCGCCTTTGCCCACGCCTCCAGTGTCAAAGCCTTGCTCCCGCTCATGTCGGAGGCATAGCCCGGCAGAAAGATCACGGTCGGGCCGTCGCCCTCGGTCAAGTGATAGGCGAGGGCAGGGCGGGGATCGGCGTCGGACATGGCCGCGGTCTAGGCGGTCGACGGCCGCGAGAAAACCCGGCGGCGCTCGATCCTGAACCCATGCGAGCACCGTCTCGTCGACATTCCCGCACCGTCCCGCTTCCCAACGTCATTCCCGCGAAAGTGGGAACCCATCTCCCGCCCCCGCCCCTTAGCACGCGCGGGAGGCGGACCCGCTGAACCGCGTTCGAAACCGGTGCGCCCTATTTGAGAAAATTCGCCACCGCCGCAGCAAACGCCGCCGGCTGGTCGAGCATCACGAAATGCCCGCTCTCGCCCACCGGCACGAAGGTCACATGCGGCGCGTCGGCATATTCCGCGCGGTAGAAGCCATTCGCCCGCTCCTTCGGCAGCCGCGCCGACCAGGGATAGACCAGCGTGATCGGTGTCGCGATGCCCGCCATGTCGGGTCCGAGGTCAGTCGTCATGTCCTCGTACATCGCCTGCGCCGAGACGCGCGGATCGGCTTTCGCCACCCACGCCGCGATCTTCGCGCGCGAGCCCGGTTCGAGCGCCATTCCTGCCGCCAACGCGGCGTTCGCGGCGGCATCGGCCGGTTTCCCGTAGCTCGCGACCATCTGCTCCCGCATCGCCTTGGCCTGCGGCTCGATCTGCGCGACCGTCGCGCCGGGAACGAAGATGTCGCCGACATAGGGCAGCGCGTCGACCACCATCAGCCTGCCGATATCGCTCGGATGCGCCTTGGCCAGCATCAGCCCGACCAGCCCGCCCATCGAATGCCCGACCACCGCCGCGCCACCGAGCCTGTTCTCGGCGATGTAGCGATCCAGATCGGCGACGATCCCGCCGAGGATCCCGGGCGCCAGGTTCTTGCCCGGATCGTCGCCGTCGAAACCGTTGACCTGCACGGTATAGACGCGGTGCGTCTTGGCGAGCTCGGGCACGATCCCGTCATAAACGGCACGCGGGGACGACAGGCCTGGAATCAGGATCACGGGCGCGCCGGCGCCGGTCGCCGTAATCGAGATGTGGTCCAGCCGGGTGACGTCGTGCGCCGCCGCTGCGGCGGGCGCGGCATGGCCGGGTGAAGGCTGGAGGATAAGGAGCGCCGCGGCGGCCGAAACGAGCAGCGCAAAATGCGGGATCATTGGTCGTTCTCCTTCGGTTTCAGGAAGATGGCTTCGATGGCGAGGCCGAACAGGTCGGCGATCTTGAATGCGAGCGGGAGCGAGGGGTCGTAGCGCCCGGTCTCGATCGCATTGACGCTCTGGCGCGACACTTCGAGCCGCTCGGCCAGATCCTGCTGGCTCCAGTCGCGCTCGGCGCGGAGCACCTTGAGGCGGTTGTTCATGCGGGCTGTCCGGTGAACCGCTCGCGCAGGCCCAGCGCGCACTGCGCGAGGCCCCAGGCGGCGCACCAGACGACGAACGCCCAGTAAGCTGGAACGTGCGGCACGACGCCGCTTTCCTCGAGGAACCCCCACGCGGTCGCCAGCGACAGCATGATCGCCAGGCCCACCATCATCGCGGTGATCACGCCCCGGCGCACATATTCGTCGGTTTCCTCGACGACGTAGAGCCCAATCACGCCGATCACGCCGATGATCGGCAGCGCGGGCAGGATCGAGAGCGCGACCAGCGCGGCGCCGGTCGGGTGCGTCGCCTCGATCGCCCAATTCGCCCCGACCAGCGCGACGACATAGGCGGTCATGGTCGGAAAGAAGCGCCGCAGATAGCGGCGGCCGGCCGGCGATTGCTTGTTCATGGAAAGCTCCCTTTCGAATCAGTAAAGGTAGCTTTACAGACAAGCAAGCTTTACGTCAAGCGGGCT
>CAMLGC010000043.1 GCA_946479505.1 uncultured Sphingomonadaceae bacterium | reverse complement strand
AATCCTCGTAATTGTAGCCGTTCCAGGGCATGAACGCGACGAGCGCGTTGCGGCCCAGCGCCAGCTCGCCGAACTCGGTCGACGGGCCGTCGGCGATGACGTCGCCGACATTGACCACGTCGCCCACCTTCACCAGCGGACGCTGGTTGATGCAGGTCGACTGGTTCGAGCGCTGGAACTTCATCAGCGTGTAGATGTCGACGCCCGACTTGCCGGCATCGACCTCGCCGGTCGCGCGGATCACGATGCGTGCCGCGTCGACCTGGTCGACCACGCCCGCCCGCTTGGCCGAGATTGCCGCGCCTGAATCGCGCGCCACGGTCTCTTCCATGCCCGTCCCGACGAACGGCGCCTCGGCGCGGACCAGCGGCACCGCCTGGCGCTGCATGTTCGAGCCCATCAGCGCGCGGTTGGCGTCGTCATTCTCGAGGAACGGAATGAGCGAGGCCGCGACCGAGACGAGCTGCTTCGGCGACACGTCCATCAGCGTGATCGTGTCGCGCATCGCCATCAGGAACTCGCCCGCCTGGCGCGACGAGACGATCTCCTCGACGAAGCTGCCGTCCTCGGCGAGGTCGGCGTTCGCCTGCGCGATCGTGTGCTTCTGCTCTTCCATCGCCGACAGATAGACGACCTCGTCGGTCACCTTGTTGTCGATCACGCGGCGATACGGCGTCTCGATGAAGCCGTATTTGTTGACGCGGCTGAACGAGGCGAGGCTGTTGATGAGGCCGATGTTCGGGCCTTCGGGCGTCTCGATCGGGCAGATGCGGCCATAGTGGGTCGGATGGACGTCGCGGACCTCGAAGCCCGCGCGCTCGCGAGTGAGGCCGCCCGGCCCGAGCGCCGAGACGCGGCGCTTGTGCGTCACCTCGGAGAGCGGGTTGGTCTGGTCCATGAACTGGCTGAGCTGCGACGACCCGAAGAACTCACGCACTGCGGCGACTGCCGGCTTGGCGTTGATGAGGTCGTTGGGCATGACGGTGGACACGTCCACGCTCGACATGCGCTCCTTCACCGCGCGCTCCATGCGGAGAAGCCCGACGCGATACTGGTTCTCGAGCAGCTCGCCGACCGAACGGACGCGGCGGTTGCCGAGATTGTCGATGTCGTCGATCTCGCCCTTGCCGTCCTTGAGGTCGACCAGCGTCTTGACGACCGCGAGGATATCCTCGGTGCGTAGCGTCGTGACGGTGTCCTCGGCGTCGAGGTCGAGCCGCATGTTCAATTTGACGCGGCCGACCGCCGACAGGTCGTAGCGA
Organism: uncultured Sphingomonadaceae bacterium; assembly: GCA_946479505.1. The sequence continues at coordinate 20,183 of CAMLGC010000043.1, read as the reverse complement.
TCGGGATCGAAGAACAGGCCGCCGAACAGCGCTTCCGCGGTCTCGAGCGTCGGCGGCTCGCCCGGGCGCATCACGCGATAGATGTCGGAAAGCGCCTGCTCGCGCTCCTCGGCCTTGTCGGCCTTCAGCGTGTTGCGGATCCACGGGCCGGTGGTGACGTGATCGATGTCGAGCAATTCGATCCGGTCGATGCCCGCCTTGTCGAGCTTCTCGAGATTCTCGGCCGACACTTCGTCGCCCGCCTCGATATAGATCTCGCCCGTCGTCTCGTTGATGAGGTCGTAGGCCGAATAGCGGCCGTAAATCTCCTCGGTCGGGATCAGCAGTTCGCTGAGCCCGTCCTTGGCGGCCTTGTTGGCGGCGCGCGGGGAAATCTTCTGGCCGGCGGGGAACATCACCTCGCCCGAATTGGCATCGACGATGTCGAACAGCGGCTTCACGCCGCGCCAGTTCTCGGCCGCGAAGGGGATGCGCCAGCCGCCCTGCCCACGCACATAGGTGACGCGGTTGTAGAACTGGTTGAGGATCTCTTCGCTGGTGAGCCCGAGCGCATAGAGCAGCGCCGTCACCGGCAGCTTGCGCTTGCGGTCGATGCGGACGTTGACGATGTCCTTGGCGTCGAACTCGAAATCGAGCCACGAGCCGCGATAGGGGATCACGCGCGCAGCGAAGAGATACTTGCCCGACGAGTGCGTCTTGCCGCGGTCATGATCGAACAGCACGCCCGGCGACCGGTGCATCTGGCTGACGATCACGCGCTCGGTGCCGTTGATGATGAACGTCCCGTTGGACGTCATCAGCGGCATGTCGCCCATATAGACGTCCTGCTCCTTGATATCGAGCACCGAACGGGCCTCGGTATCGGGATCGACCTCGAACACGATGAGACGGAGCGTCACGCGCATCGGCGCCGCATAGGTAATGCCGCGCTGGCGGCATTCGTCGGTGTCGAACTTGGGCGGCTCGAGCTCGTAGTTGACGAAGTCGAGCTCGGCGGTGCCGGCGAAATCGCGGATCGGGAAGACGCTGCGCAGCGTCTTTTCCAGCCCCGAGACGTAGCCGATCGAGGGATCGGAGCGCAGGAACTGCTCGTAGGATTCGCGCTGGACCTCGATCAGGTTCGGCATCTGCACGACTTCGTGGATGTCGCCGAACACCTTGCGGATGCGGCGCTTCGCCGTGCCGCTCTCGCCCATGCGCTGCTTGGCAGCGCCTCCGTCGATCGCCTTGGTCGCCATGTGGAGTGTTGCCCTCGCAAAAAGAATTCTCGTGTCGCCGGGTTCTGCCGGCACGCGGGCGCACAAAACGACGCGAAAAAGCCGCGTGTCTCCGTCCTCGGAAACCGCAGCTTTCAGCGTCGTATGATCCCTCGGCCCCCTATCCGCTCGATGCGCTGCGCGAAGACGCATCATTTCCCGGAAGCCGTTGGAGGCCGCGATATAGGGGCCGGGTGGGGCAGTGTCAATCGCCCGGTCGCCCGGCGCCACCGCTTCGGCGCATTGGCGCGCGACCAGGAAAATGGTTGGCAAGCGTTCAGCTTGGCGCGATTAGACCGCGCCGCTGAACCGGGGATTCGATGCGCTCGCACCTTTTGCTCAATACGACCGCCTTGGCCGCGCTGGCGCTTGCCGGCGCGGGGGCGGCGCGCGCGCAGGAGACGACGCAGAACGAACAGGGCGTGACGCTTCCGCAGACGATCCCGGGCCTGGAGAAGTACAGCCTGCCCTCGTCGAACGATCGGCTGCGCCTGCCGCAGACGACGCCGACGCCGACGCCAAGCGCCAGCCCCACGCCCACGCCAGCACCAACCCCCCGCGCGACTCCCGTCATCCGCCCGATCACGCCGCCGCCGGTGATGATCCAGCCGCTGCCGGCGCCGATGCCGAGCGCGACGCGCGCGCGCCCGACGCGCGAACCACGCGCTGCCACGGCGCCGACGCCTCGTCCGACCGCGAGCCCCACGCCGAGCCCCGCCGCTTCGTCGGCTGCCGAGCCGATCGCGCCGCCGGTCGTCGCGCCGTCGATCGCGCCCCCCGCCGCCCGCCCGGCACCCGCCGCAGCATCGACCGCGGAAGGGGAGGGGAAATCCCTTTTCGCGATCGTGCTCGCGCTGCTGGGCATCGCCGCGGCGGGGCTCGCGTGGCTGCTCCTCGCGCGCCGCCGCGCGGCTTCCGGCGAGGAGGAGTCCGCGCTTGCCGCGCCCGTTGTTCCGGTCGTTCCGCCCCGCCGAATCGCGCCTGCCGAGCGGCCGCAGCTCGAGCTCGCCTTCCGCCCACGCCGCGCGGGGCTCAACCTCCTCAGCGCCGCGGTCGACTACGAGCTCGTCGTGCGCAACGCCGGCACCGCGCCGGCGCACGGCGTGCGCGTCGCGCTCCAGCTCTTCACCGCCGGCGAGCGTCACGATGCCGAGGTGCGGCAGTTTTTCGACGAGCCCGTCGAATCGCCGGTCGTTGCGCCCTTCGATCTTGCGCCGGGCGAGTCCAAGGCGGTGCGCGCGATGGCGATGCTGCCCAAGCAGGCGGTCAATGTCGTCACCGTCAAGGGTCGGCCGATGTTCGTGCCGATGGTCGCGATCAACGCGCTCTATGTCTGGGGCGACGGCCGCGACGGGCAGACCGCCGCCAGCCACGTCGTCGGCATCGCGCGCCCGGGCATGCCCAAGATGCAGCCTTTCTGGCTCGATGCGCCCGCGCGCATGTACGACGGCGTCGGCGAGCACGCCCATCCGATCGCCGCGCGGCGCTGATCCCCCTTCCGATCGCGGCGCGCTGTGCTAGCAGGGCGCATCACGGATAGCGGGAGGAACATCATGCGGGTTCGGCTTCGGGGGGCGGCGTTCGCCCTCATTCTGGGGACGGCGAGCGGATTGGCGGTCGCGCAGCAGGTGCCCGCCGATATCTGGCCGCCGCAGGGCGATATCCCCGCAAACTTCACGCCGCCCACCGCTGCACGCGACTATATCAAGCGCGAGGTGATGATCCCGATGCGCGACGGGGTGAAGCTCCACACCGTCATCGTCATCCCGAAAGGCGCGACCGATGCGCCGATCATCCTGACGCGCACGCCCTACAATGCCTCGGGCCGCGCCGAACGGATGGACAGCCCGTCGATGCTCTCGACGCTGCCGCTCGCCGACGAGGTGTTCGTCCGCAACGGCTATATCCGCGTCTATCAGGACGTGCGCGGCAAATACGGGTCGGAGGGCGTCTATGTCGTCACGCGCCCGCCGGTCGGGCCGCTCAACCCGACCGATACCGACCACGTCACCGATGCCTATGACACGATCGACTGGCTGGTGAACAAGCAGAATTTGCCGCAATCGAACGGCAAGGTCGGGATGATCGGCTCGTCCTACGAAGGCTTGACCGTGGTGATGGCGCTTCTCCACCCCCACCCGGCGCTCAAGGCCGCGGTCCCCGAAAGTCCGATGGTCGACGGCTGGATGGGCGACGACTGGTTTCATTACGGCGCCTTTCGGCTTGCCAATATCGGCTGGATCGGCTCGCAGACCGGCTACAAGGGCGCGGGCCATGCGCCGCCCTCGGGCGGCTATGACGATTACGAGAATTTCCGCCACGGCTCGGCGGGCGATTGGGCCAAGAAGTCCGGCTACGATCAGCTTCCCTTCTGGAAGCGCATGTCGCAGCATCCGGCCTACGACGCCTATTGGCAGGGTCAGGCGCTCGACAAGCTGGTCGCGGCCAATCCCTCCGACGTCCCCACGCTCTGGGAGCAGGGGCTGTGGGACCAGGAGGACATGTACGGCGCGATCCATAGCTGGGAAGCGCTCAAGGCCGCCGGCCACATGGGCAACAACCACATCGTCATGGGGCCCTGGCGCCATAGCCAGATCAACCGCGAGGGCAAGAGTCTCGGCCCGTTCGAATGGAACGGCGACACCGCGGCGCAATTCCGCGAGGACATGGTGCTCCCGTTCTTCGAGCATTATCTGAACGACGGCCCCGCCCCCAACCTGCCGCCGGCGACCATCTACAATACCGGCGAGAACCATTGGGATCGGTTCACCAACTGGCCGCTCGCCTGCTTCGAAGGATGTCCCAACCCGCTCAAGCCGATCTATCTCCAGGCCGACGGCGCGCTCGGCTTCGACGTGCCGGCAAAAGGCGGGGACAGCTACGTCTCCGATCCGGCGAAGCCCGTCCCGCACCTGCCGCGGCCGGTCAATTTCGGCGATGGCCGATGGGGCGCGTGGCTGGTGAGCGACCAGCGCGGCGTCGATGGCCGCACCGACGTGATGACCTATCAGACGCCGGTGCTGACGCAGCCGGTGCGCGTCTCGGGCGCGCCGATCGCGGACATCTTCGCCAAGACGACGGGCACCGACGGCGATTTCGTCGTCAAGGTGATCGACGTGCTGCCGGCCGAGAACGCGACCGATCCCAAGATGGGCGGCTATCAGCTTCCCATCAGCCTCGACATCTTCCGCGGCCGCTATCGCAAGAGTTTCGAGCATCCGTCGCCGATCCCGGCGGGCGAGGTGCAGGAATATAAATTCCGGCTGCCGACGGTGAACCACGTCTTCCAGCCCGGTCACCGGATCATGGTGCAGGTCCAATCGAGCCTGTTCCCGCTCTACGACCGCAATCCGCAGACCTACGTGCCCAACATCTTCTTCGCCAAGCCCGCGGATTATCAGAAGGCGACCGTCACGCTGATGCGCGGCGGCGAGAAGGGGAGCAAGGTGTGGCTCCCCGTCGTGCCGCTCGATCCCGCGGCGGTGATCGAGTAAGAATAAAAATCCTCCCCCGCAGGGGGAGGGGGACCGCGCCCGCAGGGGCGTGGTGGAGGGGTGTCACCGCTATACCGGAGCGCGACACCCCTCCGTCGCGCTCGCGCGCGCCACCTCCCCTTCCAGGGGAGGGATTGAAGAAAGAAAAAGGGCGGCCCCCGCTCGGGAGCCGCCCTCTTTTTTGCTCTGATCCCCGCCTTCGCAGCGAGGACCGTCGCTTACGCCAAGGTCACTTGAGCTCGACGGTCGCGCCGGCGCCCTCGAGCTGGGCCTTGACCTTCTCGGCCTCGTCCTTCGACACGCCTTCCTTGACGGCCTTGGGCGCGCCCTCGACGAGCGATTTCGCCTCGGTGAGGCCGAGGCCGGTGATCGCGCGGACCTCCTTGATGACGTTGATCTTCTTGCCACCGTCGCCGGTGAGGATCACGTCGAACTCGGTCTTCTCTTCGGCGGCGGGAGCACCCGCACCGGCGCCACCGGCGGCGGGAGCCGCGGCAACCGCGGCGGCGGCCGAGACGCCCCACTTCTCTTCGAGCATCTTCGAAAGATCGGCCGCCTCGAGGACGGTCAGTTCGGAAAGCTGGTCAACCAGCTTGCTCAGGTCTGCCATGTATATTCTCCATGCGTGGGGCTTTGCCCCGTTTGGTTCAGTTCGAAAGTCTTGCCGAAGACGCGGCTACGCCGCCTCCTTGTCCTTCGCCGCATACGCGCCGAACACGCGCGCAAGCTGGCCTGCAGGCGCCTGGGCGATCTGCGCGAGCTTGGTCGCGGGTGCCTGTACCAGGCCCACGATCTTCGCGCGCAGCTCGTCGAGCGACGGCAGCGTGGCGAGCGCCTTCACGCCCTCCACATCGAGGACGGTCGCACCCATGCCGCCGCCGACGATTTCCAACCGATCGTTGGTCTTCGCGAATTCGGCGACCACCTTGGCGGCGGCCACCGGATCGGCGGACGTGGCGAGGGCCACCGGGCCGGTCAGCAGGTCGCTGATCCCGGCATAATCGGTGTCCTTGAGCGCGATCTTGGCAAGCTTGTTCTTCGAGACCCTGTAGCTCGCGCCGGCCGCGCGCATCCTGTTCCTCAGATCGGTCGACTGCGCGACCGTGAGGCCGAGATTGCGGGTGACGACCACCACGCCGGTCTCGGTGAAGGTGCGGTTGAGCTCGGCAACGGCCTCGGTCTTTTGAGCACGATCCATGCCATTCTCCACATTTGGACGCTCCGAAGAACGCCCGGTTACACGCCGGCCGCGCAGCCGAAGCCGCGAAGCCGGTTTTGTCCAATGATGGGGAATGGGTGGCAGACCGTCGCGCACCATCGGCGGGGCGGCCTCAAAATCCGTTTCCCCGTCTCGGCGGGAAATTAAGCCCCGAAGGGCACCCGCTGTCTCGGACGAGGCCCGCGGCGCACACGCCCCGGGCTGAGCGCGCGCTGTTAGCGGGATTGACGGCAAAGTCAACCGGCCGGGTGTATCGCTACGACTAGCGTCGGGAACACCGCCCGCGCACACGGGTTGGCAATAGGCTCGCCAACGAAACGATTCGGATGACCGTACCCACACCTGCCTCGAACCGCCTGCGCGACCGGCTGCTCGCCGTGATCGCGATCGTCGCCGCCTTCGCCGCGCTCAAGGCGAGCTATTCGGTGGCGATGCCGGCGCTCTTCGCGCTCATCATCGTGCTCGGCGCGTGGCCGCTCGACGCCTTGCTCAAGCGCTGGCTACCCGGCTGGCTGGCGACCACGCTCACCATCCTCGCGCTGATCGCGCTGCTCGTCGGCTTCGGCTGGGCGCTGTTTCTCGCGAGCCGCCAGATGATCGACGTGCTCGCCGCGCGCTGGCCGGAGATCCAGCACCGCACGGCTGCGCTGACGGCCGAGCTCGGCATTCCCGAGACGACTCTCGACGGTGCCGCCGCCAGCGCACACATCACCAGCTTCGCGCAAACCGCGGCGATGAGCGTCTATGGCATCGTCAGCTATGTCGGCTTCATCGGCATCCTCGTCATCTTCGGCCTGCCCGAGGTGCCGCGGCTGCGCGAGCGGCTCGCCGCCGCCTTCGGAAAGGGCACACGGCACGAGCTTGTCGGCATCGCAACCGAATCCTCGCGCCAGATCCGCAGCTATTTCGGGGTGACCCTGTTCACCAGCGTGCTCACCGGGCTCGGTTCGGCGGCGATCGCGTTTGCAACCGGGCTCGACCTCGCGCTCGTCTGGGGGCTGCTCAACTTCCTGCTCAATTTCGTGCCGGTGATCGGCAACATCATCGGCATCATCCCGCCCGCGCTCTATGCGGTGCTCCAGTTCGACGGGATCACGATGCCGATCCTGGTGTTCGTCGCCTTCGCCGCGCTCCAGCTCGTCATCAGCAACGTCGTCTATCCTTTGCTCCAGGGCCGTCAGCTCGCCATCTCGCCGCTGGTGATCGTACTCGCGATGGCGTTCTGGAGCTGGCTGTGGGGGATCGCCGGCGCGCTGATCGCGGTGCCGCTCACCGCCGCGGTCATCATCGTGTGCGAGCAATCCGAGCGCACCCGCTGGTTCGCCGAGCTGCTCACGCGAAGCTCGCCGCCGAAGACGGGCGAGGGGAAGTAGCTTTCCTGTCCACAACGTCCTTCGCCGCCCCGGCCTTGTTCCGGGCGTCATTCCTCAAGGTGCAGAGCGCGCGCTTGTCGAACGGTGGATGCCCGAACACGTCCGCCATGACATAGGTCCCTATCCTTCGACCCGATCGATCAGCATCCGCACCCACGTGTCAGGGGGCTGGCTGCCCTTCCTCGGCTGTTGCCGCCGCGAACGCGTCCTTGTTCTCGCCCGGCGCGGCCATCGCGATGCTGTAGGAAAGACCGGCAGCCGCGGCGTCGCGCATGACCTGCTTCAGGTCCGCGGTGGTAGAGTCTTCGGGAAACTCGATCGTCACCGATCGCATGCCCCCCTCGACCGGCTCGGGATCGGAAACGCCCAGCGCCGGACGACGCGATTGTTGAAGCTCGGCGAAGCGCGCGACGTCTTCGGCCGATCCGCGTATCGTCACGTGGTTATCGGCGTAGGCGACCGGTTCTTGTGCTTCGCCACAGCCGGCAAGCGCGATCAAGCTTGCGAGACCGGTTACGAGGTGCGCTGCTTGTCGCATCTGTTTCCTCCCGATGTTGTTTCCTTCAGGCTAACGACAGCGCCGGCCGGGGTCCACCCGGGGAGCGTCTTGCGCGGGGCTTGCTGACGATGAGGGCGCGTTACGAGCCGCGCCACCCCTCTATGCGATCGACCAGTCTTCCCAGCCGCCCCCGCGAATACGCGAGCGCATGGTACGCGCCCACCGCCGCGCGGCCCCATGCGACATACAGCCCCGGCCAATGCAGCGCCCTCGAAAGCGCGAACATGCGGTGGCTCCACCGGCTGATGCTCATCCGCATGGCGTAGATCATCCGCCGCCGCGGCTTCAGCCCCGCCGCGCCCGGCTCGACACGCTTGCGCACCGGCGGACGCGCCCGCGAAAGCCGCCACGCGAGCCCCTCGCGCCGCTGCCGAAACCCCGCCGCCTGCGTCTCGACCACGAAGTCGCGATCCACCGGCTTCAGCGCGAGCCGTCCCTCTTCAATTCCTTCGCGCAGCATTCCGTCGAGCAGCGCCGATCGCACGAGCACCACGTTGGTCCCGCGTCCGTCGGACGAATAGGGCTCCACCCAGGCGTCACCGAACGAGATGTCGGCGGTCTCCGCCACCACGTCGTCGCAAAAGTTGCACGCCGAATTTTGAAAGAATCCCGATCCCCAATCACCCTCGACGAGCTGCCACCAATCCTCGGCGCGCTTGGTGCCGTCGGCAAGCGTCACCTCGGCGCGATACCAGTTGGCCGGCCGCCCCGCATCCTTGATCCGGAACTCGGCACGCTCGACGTGTTCGGGCTCGGCGCCCATCTGCATCGCGAAGCTCTCGATCATCCGCGCGCTCTTCATGTGCCCGCAATAGAGGCCGAGCGTGAACGCGATCCGCTCGCGCAACACGGGCTCCTCGCGGCGCAGAAGCTGCACCGCCTTGATGAAGCACGGGACGCCGATCACCGCATAGCGGCCGGGTACGCGCCGGATCTCGTCGAGCACCCCCGACAGCTCGACCGGATAGTAACGCGACTTTGCGCCTGCATGCAGATCGTTCAGGCTGCGCGCGATCCGATAGCCGAACAGCCGTCCGTCGTCCTCGTCCCGCGAACGTGGCGCGACATGCGCCACGCCATCGATCAGCCCGCGCCGCAGCAGCTCGGCCGCGACCCAGCTCACCATCCCGCCCGAGCTGCCGTTGGCGCGGAAATCCTCCCGCGCCGCATGGCCGACATAGGCCGCCTGGTACCGTCCGACCCGGCCATCGATGTGCGGCGCGGCCGGAAAGAGTTCGGCGGCGATCGCATCTTCATCGCGCGCGTGCGGCGAAAAGGGGCACGCGCGCGCGAGCTTGGCATTGCGCATACGCCGCCACCGCCCGGTCCCTGCCGGCTTGAGCTGGCCATAGCGGTCCCAGCCCATCTGTCCCGGCTCAGCGCACGCCCCGCAGCCGACGCACAGTCCGGCGCGCGCCACTCGGTCGCGGCTCAGCGGGGGAGGGGCACTCGCCATCGCCTCAGGCCAGAGCGGCGCGGAGATAGGCCGAGGATTGCGCGCGCAGCGCGTCGATCCGCCGCCCGATCTCGGGCGCGAGCGGAGTATCGAGCACGCCGGCAACGTCCTCTCGCTCGCCGATCAGATGCCGCTCCGCCCCCAGCGCGCGCGTCAGGTCGTTGAGCTTTTTCGAGCGGTACGAGGACGAGACGCACGCGAACGGCTTGGCGTTCACGAGCGAGAACACGCAGCCGTGAAAGAAATTGGTGACGACCGCCGCCGCGCCCGCGATCAGAGAGGCGAACCCTATCGGCCCCGCCTCGATCCGATGCGCATCCGCCCAGGCATTGCGATAGCCGATGCTGAGCAGTTTGAGGCCCCGCGGATCCGCCCACGCGCGAACCGCGCCGGCAAACCAGTCGGGGAAATTGTGGCCGTAGAGCGCCACGTACGGCCCCTCGTCGGCTGCCTTCGCCTCGGGCGGAAATTGCAGGACGGGATCGAGCACCAGCACGGGATCGCGGTCGGTCGCCCCGCGCACGAGCGCCCTCGAGTTTTCATCGCGCACCGAGAGCGAGTCGAACGCGCACAGCCGCTCGCCCCAGGTGGGATCGAGCCCCGCATCCGCGTCGGTATTGCCGAAGCTTGCCGCATAGGAGACGAGCCGGTCCGCTGCGAGCCCGTCGCCATAGAAGATCGGCGCGCCGCCATACCACGGGTGCGACAGGTTCCACACCTCGTCGCTGCCGACGATCACCGTGCGATAGCGGTCGGCCTCGTGCGGATCGTCAAGCGGGAAGGGGGCGGAAAGCGGCAGGCTGGCGAACGCGATTTCGAACTGCCGGGTCTTGGCGCCGTAGAGCCGCATATCGGCCCGGCTTGAGCGGGCAGGTAACGTCGGCTGAAACGCGCATCGCCGCTCGGCCCGGGTCACCCGCGCGCTGTCATGGTCGAGCAGCTCGACCTCGTGCCCCATTGCGCGCACCCCTTCGACGAGCTGCCGCGCCTGCCAGTATGAACCGTAATTGATGCAGCGATGAAAGGTGAGGACACCGATCCGTCGCGAGGCGGGAGCGTGCATGGGCGGCGGTCTCTTGTTGGTTTACAACGGTAATGCCTCCGGGAAGGCACCGGTTCCGGCCGCACTGATGGAATAGAGAACGAGCAGAGTAGATCGCCTCTTTTTCTTTCCCCGGCGAAGGCCGGGGCCCAGTTGCGGCCGAAAATTAGCCCGGTCCCAACAGTCGCTGATAAAGCGCCAGATACTCATCCGCCATCCGATCGACGCTGAACCGCTCGACCGCCGCCTGCCGGCACGCCGCCCGATCGATGCTGCCGATCCGCCCAATCGCCGCCACGGCCTCGTCGACCGTGTCGACCAGAAACCCCGTCACCCCGTCCTCGATCAGCTCGGGCATCGATCCGCGCCCCGTGGCGATCACCGGCGTTCCGCACGCCATCGCCTCGACCACCGACAGCCCGAACGGCTCGTCGAAATTGATGAGATGAAGCAACGCCTTTGCGTTCCCCAGCACCTCCGCCCGCCGCTCCCCGCCCACCATGCCCAGATAGCGGACTCGATCGTCGTCGATGAACGGCGCCACCTCGCGGGCGTGATACCCCTCGTCCTGCACCAGCCCCGCCATCACCAGCCGGTGCCCGCTCGTGCGCGCCGCCGCGATCGCCTCGGCCGCGCCCTTGTCGGGGTGGATACGCCCGAAGAACAGCAGGTCCTCGCCGCTCGCCGCGACGAATGGAAAGTCCTCGATGCGGATGCCGTGATGGATCGTCGCTTCATAGGTGAGGGTAGGGTGCCGATCGCTGTCGCTGATCGCGACATAGGCGACGCGGCCGTCGTAGCGCTGATAGACCGGCACGATCCGCTCGGACGAGAAGCCGTGGATCGTCGTCACGATCGGCGTGCCGATCAGCCGCGAGAAGGCGAGCGGCACGAAATCGGCTTGATTGTGGATCAGGTCGAACCGGTCCGCCTGCTCGAACAGGTGTGCGACGTGCAGGATCTCGGCGACCTTGGCGTCGATCGTCGGGTCCTCGGAATAGCCGCGCGGCACCACACCCTCGAGCCGTCCCGCCGTCTCAGAATCGAGCGTCGCGAACAAGGTCACGTCCACACCGCGCGCGGTCAGCGCCTCGGTGAGCAGGCTCGTCGAGAGCTCCCACGGCCCGTAGGCGCGCGGCGGCGTGCGCCACGAAATCGCGCTCAGCATCGCGACCCGCATCAGGCGGCCGCCTCGATCACCACGCCCTCGTTCGCCCGCAGCGTCTCGCCGAACGCCGTCTCGCCGAGTGCGGCCTCGCTTAATGTCGAGAGCAGCACGCGCCCGCCGCGAAACGCGTCCGGCAACGTGAATCGCGCCTCTTCACCGCCAAGATTGAGCGCGACGAACAGATGCTCGTCGCCGCACCTTCGCGCGTAGGAGAGCACCGACCCCTCCGCCGGCGCGAGCGCGATGTCGCCGATCGACAGCGCCGGCCGCGCCCGTCGCAGCGCCAGCAGCGCACGATAGAGATTGAGCAGCGATCCCGGCTCCACCCGCTCGACCGCGACGTTGCGCGTCAGCGCGTCGACATGGAGCGGCAGCCACGGCTCGGCACTGCTGAAGCCTGCATGCGGCGATGAATCCCACGCCATTGGCGTGCGCGCCGGATCGCGGCCAAGCCCCAGCCCTGGCTCGCCGAGCTCGCGCGGATCGCGCACCCGGTCGGGCGGGATTGCCACCTCGCCGATCCCGATCTCGTCGCCCTGGTAAAGCGTCGGTGTCCCGCGCAGCGTCAGCAGCAGCATCGCCGCGACCCGCGCTTGGCGCCGGCCGAGCCGCCCGGCGACGCGCGGCGCATCGTGGCTTCCCAGCACCCAATTGGGCCAGGCGCGGGGCGGCAGCGCGTCTTCGTAGCCCGCGATCGTCGCCGCCAGAACGCCCGCATCCCACGGCGCATCGAGCAGCAGGAAGTTGAAGGGCAGATGCACCTCGGGCTCGGTGTGTCCGTAATAGGCCATCAGCCGCTGGACGGGCAGGCACACCTCGCCGACGAGCACGCGGTCGCCATACGAATCGGCGAGCCGCCGGAAATCGGCCGCGATCTCATGCACCTCGGGCTGGTCGGCCGAGTTGGTCTGGAGGAGCGCGTATTTCTCGCCCATTGCCGGGTCGTAGTCGGGATTGACGGGATTGTCGGGCAGCCCCTTCGCCTTGATGAGGTGCCACAGCACGTCGATCCGAAACCCGTCGACCCCGCGATCGAACCAGAAGCGCATCACGTCTTCCATCGCCGCGCGCACGTGCGGGTTGCGCCAGTTGAGGTCCGGCTGCTCCTTCAGGAAGGCGTGCAGATAGAACTGCCCCGTCGCCTCGTCCCACGTCCACGCCGAGCCGCCGAAATCGCTGATCCAATTGTTGGGCGGCCGCATCTCGGGCGGGCCGTCGCCGGGAGCGGGATCGCGCCAGATGTACCAGTCGCGGCGCGGATTGGTTCGCGACACACGGCTTTCGAGAAACCAGGGATGCCGGTCCGAGCTGTGGTTGGGCACGAAATCGAGCAGCAGCCGGATGCCGCGCGCGTGCAGCGCGCCGATCAGCCGATCGAAATCCTCGAGGCTGCCGAACAGCGGCTCGACCCCGCAATAATCGGCGACGTCATACCCGAAATCGACCATCGGCGAGGGAAAGATCGGCGACAGCCACACCGCATCCACGCCGAGATCGACCAGATGCTCGACCCGCGAGGCAATCCCCGCAAGATCGCCCACCCCATCGCTGTCCGAATCCTGGAACGAACGCGGATAGATCTGGTAGATCGTGCCCTTCTGCCACCAGCGCGCGTCCTTCGCCGCCGGTGCGATATGCGTGCTCACCTTCTCAGGCAGTCTCGCGCTCGACGAACTTGTTGAACCGGCTCTTGCCGCCGCTGTCGGTCGTGTCCTGGTGGAGAAACGCGAGCTTGTTGTCGTCGAAGATCTTGAAAAATTCGTCCCAACCGATTTCCTCGAGCTCCTCGTCGGGCTCGCGGAAATCGACGCGCAGCAGCCCGCCCTTGCGCCCGTTGTCGCCGGTCGATTTGACGATCGCGGGGCGGCCGTCGCGGTCCTCGATCCATTTCTTGATCGTGTCGTGGTCGGTGGTGGTCTCGGCGGAGCTCATGGCAATCCTCCTCGTGATGTGAACGATCAGGCAGGCGCGACCGCGACGTGCGGCGGCTCGGGATCGGCGACGCGCGGCGGTTCGATCGAGGTCGCGCCGTCGATCTCCTCGATCGGCGCGTCCTCCTGCTCGGTCCCCTCGTCCGGCCGCTCCGCCTCTTCCGCATTGGGCGTAACCTTCGGCTTGGTGCGCACCGGCGCGACCTTGCCGGTCTTGCGGTCGAGCCCCATCGCGACGAGCACGTCGAGCACCGTGGCGCCGACGACAAAAGCGAGCGCGCCGATCGCCGCCTTGCTCCGCGGCGCCTTGCGCACCGCGAGCCCGAGCGCGCCGAGGTCCATCACGTCGCCCGCCACGCGGCTCCATACTCGTGTCGAATGCGCCGGCGCCATCAGCAGCCCCGCGCCCGCCGCCACTTCGCGCGCGCCGAAGCCCTTGACCAGCGTCTCGTGCCCGTCGGCCTTGAGCGCCTTCGTGATCCGCCGCGACGCGAACAGCTCCGCCGCGCCCAGCACGACCGAGAACAGCGCCAGCCCTTTGCTCACCCTTCTGTAATCCATGTTAAATCCGCCTGATCGGTGAGGGAGTCTGCGAAACGGACGGGCCGCAACGCCGGTTCCCGCGCAACGCAAAGGGGCCGGAAGCGCGTGCTCCCGACCCCTCTCTTTTCCGTTGCTGGCCGGCACGGGAGTAATCCCGTGCCGTCGGACGCGGCGATGCCGCGCCGGCCGGCCGTTCGCGTGCGCTTTCGCGCACCGGCGCGTAGCGTGAGGCTACGCGCCTCGCTCAGGCTACGCCCCCGCCACCTCGGCGGTGTCGACCTTGATGCCGGGCCCCATCGAGGAGCTGATCGCCACCTTCTTCACATACTTGCCCTTGGCGCCGGCGGGCTTCGCCTTCACCACGGCGTCGACCAGCGCGTCGAAGTTCGCGCGCAGGTCCTCGGCCGCGAAGCTCGCCTTGCCGATGCCCGAGTGGATGATCCCCGCCTTCTCGACGCGATACTCGACCTGGCCGCCCTTGGCCGCCTTCACCGCGGCGGCGACGTCCATCGTCACCGTGCCGAGCTTGGGGTTCGGCATCAGCCCCTTGGGGCCCAGCACCTTGCCCAGCCGCCCGACGACGCCCATCATGTCGGGCGTCGCGATGCAGCGGTCGAAATCGATCGTACCGCCCTGGATCGTCTCCATCAGGTCCTCGGCGCCGACGACATCCGCCCCGGCCTCACGCGCCTCGTCGGCCTTCGCGCCCTTTGCGAACACGCCCACGCGCACCGTCTTGCCCGTTCCCTTGGGCAGCGTGACGACGCCGCGCACCATCTGGTCGGCATGCCGCGGATCGACGCCGAGGTTCAGCGCCACCTCGATCGTCTCGTCGAACTTCGCGGTGGCGTTGGTCTTGGCGAGGGTGATCGCCTCGTCCACGCCGTAGAGCGCGTCCGCGTCGACCGTCCAGGCCTTCTGCTTCTTGCTAAGCTTGGTCATCGGATCAGCCCTCCACCACGTCGAGGCCCATCGCGCGGGCGCTGCCTTCGATGATGCGGGTCGCCGCGTCGAGATCGTTGGCGTTCAAGTCCTTCATCTTGGTCTCCGCGATCTGGCTGAGCGCCGAGCGCTTGATCTTGCCCGCGGAGACCTTGCCCGGCTCCTTCGAGCCCGCCTTGAGGTTCGCGGCCTTCTTGATGAGGTACGATGCCGGCGGCGTCTTGGTCTCGAACGAGAACGAGCGGTCCGCATAGACGGTGATCACCGTCGGGATCGGCGAGCCCTTTTCGAGGTCCCCGGTCGAGGCGTTGAACGCCTTGCAGAACTCCATGATGTTCACGCCGCGCTGGCCCAAAGCAGGGCCGATCGGCGGCGAGGGGTTCGCGGCGCCCGCGGGCACCTGCAGCTTGATATAGCCGGTAATCTTCTTTGCCATTGTCACTCTCTTGTTGGCACGCGGGCACGAACACCGGCGCGTGCTGCCTCAAGTTTAGCGGTCCAAGCGCCCCGGATGCGATCCGAAGCTCCCGCACGTTTCCACTGCCGATGCCTTGGCAGCGCGCGCCCATAGCGCATCCCCCGCGAAGCGGCAACATACTCCTTCGCGGCTTCGCGCCTTTGCGTGAGCGAACCTTCTTTTTCACGCAAAGCCGCGAAGCCGCGAAGAGGGGAGGCTTGCAAAGTTGGAAAATCGCGTAGAACTGGGTGCGGGTGCCGAGACCCTTCACCCGCACCCAGGCCCTCCAGAACGCAGCGTTCCTGAAGGCGCTGCGAGAAACCGGCAACGCCCACGAAGCCGCCCGCCGCTGCGGAGTCCACCGCGCCACCTACACCAAACGCCGAGCCACCCACCCAGCCTTCGCCGCCGACTGGGACGCCGCCCTGGCCATAGCGCACGCAACCCTCAAAATACCTCCCCGGAACGGGGAGGGGGACCAAGCCGCAAAGCGGCTTGGTGGAGGGGTCGCCGGACCCCGGACCCGACCCGGCGGCAGGCGGAATGCTCCCCAAGAACCCACCACCACCCGCCTCCACAACGGCCGCCTCCAACTCCGCCGAGCCACCCCCCGCCGCCTCACCCGATCGGCCGAGCAGGCCTTCCTCGCCGCCCTCTCGGCGACCGCCAACGTCCGCCTCTCGGCCGCAGCGGCCGGCTTCACCCACTCCGCCTTCTATGCCCGCAAAAAGCAAAGCCCCGCCTTCGCCCGCGAATGGCGCCTCGCGCTAGAGATGGGCTACGAACGGGTCGAAATGGCGCTCCTCGAAAGCTACGCGATCGACGCCCACGCCGACGACGCGTGGCGCCACAACGCTCCCCCGCCAATCCCGAAGATGACGCCGAACCAGGCGCTCCAGCTCCTCTACCTCCACCAGAAGGAGGCGCGCCTGTGGAGCGAGCCCGACTACATGAAGCGCCGTCGGGGCGAGAGCGGCGACGCCTGGTCCTTCCGCCTGAGCGCGATGTACGAAGCCCGCCAGCAACGCGCCCGCGAGGCCTTCGACCTCGCCGAAGCCGCCCGCCGGGAACGCGGCGAGCCGTCCCCCTTCGGCCCGCCCCCACCCACGCTCCCCGCGCTCGATCAGGTGACGGGATGGAGCGAGGCCGACCCGGAGAAGACGCCGCACGATCCGGGGCGGGCGCTGTTCGGGGGATGGCGGATCGAGGATGTGAAGGGGAAGGGGCGGGGCTGAGAATGGCCGGTAGTCGTCAGGCAGCTTTGGGTCCTTGGAACGAGTTCGCTGCTGTTAGTTCGACCCCGGCTGCAATGCACATTAAAGCGGTGCGGAAAGATTGCGCTCACAATGGACGATGGTCGCGGGCACTAGCCGAGTCCCTTTACCTGACAATCCGCAGCTTTGGTCGGTCATCGGGATCGGCGACGACGCCATACATTGACGCGAACTCTTGCTCGTGGAGTGGAACCAGCCGTGCGAGCTCCGCCAAGCTGAACCCAAGCGCGTCAAGGTGAGTGCGAATGATCGAATCGAGCACCGAAGGTCGCTCGGGAGGGATCTCGAGCTCCGCCGGTTCACGTAGTCGCCAGCCGCGCGCGCTGATCTGCTGCCAGAGATAACGGCTCTGGTTTGGGCTGATGTTGCCAAGGCTCGAGGCGCGCATGAGCAGCGACTGCATCGACACCTGCCATTCCGGCTTCAGTGAGGCGAGCAGTTCCAGAGTCATCTTTCGGCTGGAGAACGCTGGCTTGATGTCGGCTGCGGGCAGCAGGAACGCCGAGGCGAACTCGTTTGCCTCCTGCTCCATCGCCGGCGTCGGAAACCGGTGCATAACGAGATGACCGAGTTCGTGCGCGAGCGTGAAGCGTAGCCTGTCACCCGGCTGGAGGTCGTTCAGCAAAATAAGCGGCGGTCCGCCGGGGACCCGGAAGGTGACGCCGCTGACCGAAGCGCCCCCAAATCGCGACGTGCCGACGATGACGCCGGCCTTCTCGACCAGTCGGACGAGGTTCTTCACGGGACCGCCTGATAGCTGCCAATGTCGCCT
This sequence comes from uncultured Sphingomonadaceae bacterium, assembly GCA_946479505.1. The sequence goes on along the minus strand of CAMLGC010000043.1, from coordinate 2,697 downwards.
CACGACCTCGGCGATCCGCTCGGGGCTGCCGTATTGTTCGACATCCATCACCGGAACGTTGGCCGATGGCTCGAAGTCCACCCCGTCCAGGAACCGCCTCATCTGCATCACGCGGATGTTCAGTTCCGCCGTGATCGCATCGATCTCGCGCGCAGTGACGTCGGCCTTTCCGCGCAGCATCGCGTGCACGCTCACCGGTGGGCCGAACACCGTCTCGCGCACCTGGAAGAACTCGGCAGGGACGTTGTATACCGCCGCCGCACGACCGATGAAGTCAGCATCGGGCTCGGCGATCCCGTTCTCGAAGCGAGAAAGGACAGGCTGGGCCACCTCGAGGCGCTCGGCCGCAAGCTTCTGCGTGAATCCAAGACGCTGCCGCGCGAGTCGCAGCATGTCACCAACACTGGACATCGCCCTACTTCTCGTCGGTGCCGGTATCCGGTTTCCAAACCGGCTTAGGCTTGATCAGCGGCGTCTCGTCGACATGGCCGGGATCGGGTGCGACCGGAGTCGGGAACGGGATGACCATCGCCCCGTCACCGGCACGATCGATCTCGTATTCCCACAGGAGGCGGTCTCCGTCGCGGGCCACGACCAGTACACGCTCGATCTGGGTCCAAATCTCATTGGGTTGCCAGATGATTTCTGCCTTCGCGGTTTCGGGCGGCAGACCGGGAATCTCGGCGTCGGCGTCGATGAACATCAGATTCGCCAGCGTCGGGATGTTGCAGCCAAGATTCGCGCAGTCGCCCTTCTTGAAGCGAAATAGGACCTCGCCCCCAGCGATGAACTTGACAGTCTGCGCCTCCGGGCGGATGTGCACGCCGTCGACGGCCGCAAAGGCGCGGGTCGCGCGACGCGCCATGGCATCGAACATGTAGTTGGCGATAGTGCGGTGGTAGCTGACTGCGCCGAACTGGCTCTCCTGCCGGAACGCCTCGACGGCACGCCACTCAGACCAGGCGTCGTCCACGACCTTCCGGATAATCCCATGATAGGGCGCAAGCGCGGTGCGAACCTCGACTTCGGTTGCAATGGTCATGCGTCGCTCCCTTCAATGGCAACGATATACGGTCGTTTTTGTAAAATCAATCAGAAATATGCAAATCCTATACCCAATAGGGGCGCAGCTGCCCTCACCAAATGAGGTTTCTCCGACGATGGCGACCAACACTACGCTGGTGTTGAGCTACGCGCCGCCATGCCACGCGCCGTCGTACTGCGCGCAGCGACTCCAACAGCTGGAGCAATGGAAAGCAGCATCTAAGCATCGCCTCTGACCCGCTGGATGGCGACAATGGCCGCCTACCGCACCCTCGCGAACCAGATCGTGTGCGTCGGCCCCTTGCCGTTCTCGCGCGCCCGCACCTGCACCTCGTCGACGGCGAATCCGGCGTGCTTCAGCCGACGCGTGAAGCCCGCGTCGGCGGCTGCCGACCAGATGGCGAGGATGCCGCCCGGTTTGAGCGCCGCTCGCGCGCGTGCCAGCCCGCGCGCGGAATACAGGCCGTCATTGGCCTGTCGCGTCAGGCCGTCGGGGCCGTTGTCGACGTCGAGCAGGATCGCGTCATAGCTGGCCTTGCCGGCATCGATCAGCCTGGCGACGTCGTCGATCCTGAGATCGACGCGTGGATCGTCCAGGCAGCCCTTTGTCATCGCCTGCATCGGGCCGCGCGCCCAGTCGAGGATCGTGGGGACAAGTTCCGCCACCGTGATCCGTGCCGTGGGGCCGACCTCGGCCAGGACGGCGCGCAGGGTGAAGCCCATGCCGTAGCCGCCGATGAGCACGCAGGCCGCGGCCGGCGACCGCAGCCGCCGGCAGGTCATCGCGCCGAGCGCGGCCTCCGAGCCGCTCATGCGGCTGCTCATCAGCTCGTTGCGATCGAGCATGATGATGAAGTCGCCGCCGTGCCGAACGAGGCGGAGCGGCGGACCGCCCGGCACCTCGGCCACGCCGATGACTTCACGCGGGATCACCGCTTGCGCGCTTTCCGCGCCTTGCGCGCCGCGTAGCGCTCATCGCGTGCCGCCTTCAATTCGGCCTCGCTCGGCCGCGGGGGTTCGGGCGGCGGCGCTTCCGGCGCACTCTGCTGGGGCGCCGGTTTGGCGGCCTCGGCCTGCTTGGCGCGCTGCCGGGCGGCCCGGCGTTCGGCCGCCGCCGCATCGCGCGCGGCGCGTGTCGCCTGCCGCTCTGCGATTACCGCCGGATCGGGCGCCGGCTTGTTGCGCAGCTTCTCGAGCGCGCGCTCCTTCGCCGCGCGGGCGGCCGCCGTGCGCTCGTTGAAATCGGGTGCCTTGTATCCTGCCATGTGAAATCCATTGTCTTGGGGACGATCGGAGCGACCGCTGCACGCTGCGGCGATGGTGCGGTGCCGCCGTTCATCGCCTCGGCGAAGGGCGGGGTCGAGCGATCCGGATCACGGCCCAACGACGTTGAGGGGACGCAACTGGCCGCCCGTCACGGGAGTAAATCCCGTGACGTCGAACGGGCCGCTTCGCGAGCCGCCGGCCGGTCGAGCGTCGTCTCGAAAATAGCTCTGCTATTTTCGTGCGATCAGCAATGCGGCTTCGCCTTATTTGCTTCGCTCGACCTGCTCGAAATCGAGTTCGACCGGCGTTGCGCGGCCGAAGATCGAGACCGACACCTTGACCTTGGCCTTGTCGAAATCGAGCTCCTCGACGGTGCCGTTGAAGCTC
>CAMLGC010000042.1 GCA_946479505.1 uncultured Sphingomonadaceae bacterium | reverse complement strand
GGTATTCGGCGACCACCGGGGTCGCGTAGATGAACAGGATGAACAGCGCGAACCAGGAGAGGAACTGGATCAGACCGAGCCGCCGCATCGTCTGCGGCATCGCGTTGAGGTCCGAAAGGATGTGATTGAGCGGCCGATCCGGCCCCGCCGTCATCCGCCAGCGGTTGACGACCTGCGCGAGCCCGAACGCAACCAGGCCGAAACCGAGGATGTAGAGCGGCTTGTCGAGCCCGAGCGCGGCGACCCCTGCAGCCACGATCGCACCCGCTGCGATCCAGATCATTCCCTGCCGCAGCGTCGGCGCGGCTTCGGCATGCGGCGCGTCCTGGACCACCGGCTCGCCGAACGCCGCCATCTCGCCGGGCGAATACTCGCGGCTCGTCACGACCGTCCACAGGACGGTGGCGAGCAGCATCGCCGCGCCGAGGTAGAAGGAATAGCGCACCGTCACGGGGATCGCGCCCCCGCCGGCGACGTTCGACAGCCCCACCACGTGCGAGAGGAACCACGGCGCGAGCGACGCCATCACCGCGCCGGCGCCGATGAAGATCGTCTGAAAGGCATAGCCACGCGTGCGCTGGCGCTCGTCGAGCATGTCGCCGACGAACGCGCGGAACGGCTCCATCGAGATGTTGATCGAGGCGTCGAGCACCCACAGCAGCCCCGCCGCCATCCACAAGGCGCCGGCATTGGGCATGGCCACCAGCGCCACCGTGCAGAGCAGCGCTCCCGCCAGGAAATAGGGCCGCCGCCGCCCCAGCCTGCCCCAGGTTCGGTCGCTGAAATAGCCGATCACCGGCTGGACGAGCAGCCCCGTCACCGGCCCCGCGATCCACAGGATGGCAAGCCCGTCCACCGACGCGCCGAGCGTCTGGAAGATGCGGCTGACATTCGCGTTCTGGAGCGCGAAGCCCACCTGGATCCCGAAGAACCCGAACGAGATGTTCCACAGCCCCCAGAATTTGAGCAGCGGCTTCGCGTTGGCCATGCGTCCTCCCCCTTGCTGCGCCCGTCATAGCGGAACCGCCGCGAAGACAAGCGCCAAAATCGCCCCAATCGCAGATAAGCTTGACTTTTTGCGCCGCAGCATCCACATGGCCGCCATCGAGGCGCTTGCAGCGTGATCGGGCCCCAGGGCCCCGGCTCCGCCTCGGTCGATCCAACAGGCTTCCCATATCACGCGGGGTGTCATTCTTCCCCGCCTCTCGTGCGCCCTCGCGGCTGCGCGAGCACGGCCTGATTCACGAAAGATTTCTATGACCTTTTCCACGCTCGGCCTCGCCGAACCCCTCGTCCGCGCGCTCGAGGCAAAGGGCTATGCCAACCCGACGCCGATCCAGCAGCAGGCGATCCCCACGCTTCTCGAGGGCCGCGACCTGCTCGGCATCGCGCAGACCGGCACCGGCAAGACCGCCGCGTTCGTGCTGCCCTCGCTCCAGCGCCTCGCCGCAGCGGGCAAGCGCCCGCTCCCCTACCATTGCCGCATGCTCGTGCTCACGCCGACGCGCGAGCTCGCGACGCAGATCGCGGACAATGCCCGCGGCTACGGCAAGTTCTCGCAACTTTCGGTCGCAACCGTGTTCGGCGGCACCAGCATCAACAAGAACCGGCAAGACATGTCGCGCGGCGTCGACCTGCTCGTCGCGACGCCGGGCCGCCTGCTCGATCTGATCGATCAGCGATACGTCAATCTGTCGATGCTCGAGATCCTCGTCGTCGACGAGGCCGATCAGATGCTCGATCTGGGCTTCATCCATGCGCTCCGCCGCATCGTGAAGCTGTTGCCGCGGCAGCGCCAGTCGCTGTTCTTCTCGGCGACCATGCCCAAGGCGATCCGCGAGCTTGCCGATCACTTCCTCAGCGATCCCGCAACGGTCACGATCAAGCCCGCCGCGACCACCGCCGAGCGCGTCGATCAGGCCGTGACCTTCGTTCAGCAGAGCGAGAAGCAGGCGCTGCTGACGATGCGGCTTGGCGATCCCGACGTGGAGCGCGCGCTCGTCTTCACCCGCACCAAGCACGGCGCCGATCGCGTCGTGAAGCTGCTTGCCGGCAACGGCATCGCTGCCAATGCGATCCACGGCAACAAGAGCCAGCCACAGCGCGAGCGTGCGCTCGCCGCGTTCAAATCGGGTCAGGTGCCGGTTCTCGTCGCAACCGACATCGCAGCGCGCGGCATCGACGTGTCGGGCGTCAGCCATGTCTTCAATTTCGAGCTGCCCAACGTCCCTGAGCAATATGTGCATCGCATCGGCCGCACCGCGCGCGCTGGCGCGAGCGGGATCGCGATCAGCTTCTGCGCCGATGACGAGCGGCCGTACCTGCGCGACATCGAGCGCACCACGCGTCAGAAGGTGCCGGCGGTGCCGCTGCCCGCCAATTTCGTCGCCGAGGCCGAGCGGCTGAAGGCGGCGCGCACCAAGAAGATCGGCGCCGATCCCGCGCCGTGCGAGGAACGCCAGCAGCGCGGCCCGCGGCGCCCGCGCGCGACGCATCAGGCCAAGCCGACCGGCGAAGCGCGCCGCCAGGGCGAGCGCCGGCCGCAGGGCGAGGCGCGTCGTCACGACGGTCAGCCCGCCGGCGAGCGCCAGCCCGCGCGCAACCGCCGTCGCGGCGGTTCGCGCGGCAGGCCGCAGGCGGCGCGCGGCTGAGCGGTCCGGAGCGCTTTCGCGGCTCGCGGGTTGTTGCCTGTGCGAAAGGAGCGAACGCACATGGACATCAGCACCCAGACCGCCGCCGAGCGCATCGCGCGCGTGCTCGCGGGGCAGCGGATCAGCATCAATGCCGAGGGCGACGAAGAATCGGCCTCGGGCGAGGTGGATGAGGTCTGGAAGGACTATCTTCCGGATGCCGCCGCCGTCCTCCGCACGCTGCGCGAGCCCGATCAGGCGATGGCCGATGCGGGCGATCCGGCGGTGTGGGAAAAGATGATCCTCGTGGCGATCGAGCAGACCAAGCCGGAGACGATCGTGCTCTGAGGCCGTCCGGGTGACGGTGTCTCTCAGCTATCCGGATCGATGATCTTGCGCGCGAGGCGATAGAGAAACGTCGCGCCCTGGATGAAGTTGATGCCGGTGCAGCCGGTCGGCGGGCATGGCCGACCCGGATCGAGCCGCGGTTCGCCATGATAGCGCGCGTTCGGATCGGGCGCGCGCTCCTCGGGCAGGGGGATGCGCATCGCATTATCGGTGCCGCCGCAGACGATGATGTCGGTGCTGTCGGCATCGCGCACGCACCCGTCGCTCTCGGGGTGGATCACCGACGTGCGGTGCCGATAAACCTCGACCATCGCGGCGGTGTCGGGCTGCGGCGCTTCGGCAGTCACCGCCTGGAGCAGCATCAGCGCGGCGATCCCGATCATGTCACTGTCCTCGCTCAGCCGATCCGCGACCCTGCGCGGCAATCACGGCGACCGCAAGGTTGCGCTCACTCGTCGAGCGCTTCGATTCTGGCCGCGAGCGACTCCTCGGCATGCTCGCCGCGGCCGATGATGGTCCGCGCCTTGCCGGTGCAGACGGTATGCCCGATCAGTCCGCATTCACGGCCGTCCTCGCTGAAGGCGCGGTCGGGCTCGTTGAGCGGCGCCTGCTCGACCGGCAAAGGCAGGCGATAGCGCTCCTGTTCGTCGGCCGCGCAGCCTTGCGATCCCGGCGGAAGGCAGGCAACCGCCGACAGCCGTTCGGGCGCGAGGTCGATCGCGGGCGCGATCGTCTGTCCGATCGACGCGGCGGCAAGCATTGCAAGCGCAGCAAGCATGGCGCGACTCCCTGTTCGCCTCCCGCTTCACCAGGGGACGATAGCGCAAGCCGCTGGAGAAGCGAAGAGAATTCAGCCGATGGGCGGAAGGTGCAGCCGCGGTATTTCGATCGCGGGGCAACGGTCCATCACCACGGTCAGCCCCGCCGCCTCGGCGCGGGCGGCGGCCTCCTCGTTGATCACGCCCAACTGCATCCACACCGCTTTGGCACCCGCGGCGATCGCCTCGTCGACCGCCTCGCCCGCCGCCTGCGGCCGGCGGAAGATGTCGACCAGATCGATCGGCTCGCCGATCTGGCTGAGCTCGCGCCAGACATATTCGCCGTGGACGTGCTCGCCGGTGATCTGCGGGTTGACCGGCAGCACGCGGTAGCCGTGGCGCTGGAGGAACTCCATCACGCGGTACGACGGCCGGTCGGGCCGATCCGACGCGCCGATCATCGCGATCGTCCGCGTTTCCGACAGCAGCGCCCGCAGACCCTCGTCGCTCGTTACCGGCATCAGCGCGCCTCCCTCAACCAACTGTCGATCCGTTCCGCCATCGCGTTGAACGCGGCCGCCTCGGCCCCGTTCCCGGCCGCGGGCGGCGTGCCCGCGTCCGAGGCCGAACGGATGGCGAGATCGAGCGGCACGCGACCCAGAAAGGGAACCTCCAGTTCCCCCGCCGCCGCTTCGGCGCCGCCGCGCCCGAACGGATCGGAGAGTTCGCCGCAATGCGGGCACGCGTAGCCGGCCATATTCTCGACGAGCCCGACGATCGGCACGCCCGCCTTGCCGAACAGGTCGATCGCGCGGCGCGCGTCGATCAGCGCCAGGTCCTGCGGCGTGGAGACGATCACCGCGCCCGCCGGCTTGTATTTCTGGATCATCGTGAGCTGAACGTCGCCCGTTCCCGGCGGCAGATCGAGAATCAGCGTGTCCGTGCTGCCCCAATCGGCCTCGACGAGCTGCCCCAGCGCGCCTCCCGCCATCGGTCCCCGCCACGCGATCGCCTGGCCGGGCTCCACGAGCTGGCCCATCGACAGCAGCGGCACCCCATAGCGGGTCTCGACCGGCAGCAGCGTCTTGTCGCGTGCTTGCGGACGCGTGCCCTCGGCCCCCATCAGCTTGGGCTGCGACGGTCCGTAAATGTCGGCGTCGACCAGCCCCACCGCCCGACCCAGCCGGTGGAGCGCAATCGCGAGATTGGCGGCGACCGTGGATTTGCCGACCCCGCCCTTGCCGCTCGCCACCGCGATCAGCCGCCGCGCGACGCGCTCGGCGGTCAGCGCCACCCGCACCTCCGCCACCCCCGGCACCGCCGCCGCGGTGGCGCGGACATCCTGCTCCAGCGCATCGCGCGCGGCGGGAGGCAAGCCCGTAACATCCAGAATGATATTGGCTTTCCCGTTCGCGAGCCGCGCGGTCGATCGGCCGGCGGCGACGGCGGCGAGCGCGGCGGCAAGGGCTTCGGTGTCGGGCATGGCCGCGAGATAGGCGTAGCGCCGCTGCTTGGCACTGTTTTTCTGAGCGCGCCTACCTATAAAGACCGGATGACGATCCTGACGCGTTGGATGCAGCGCATTTCCATTCTGGCAAGCGAGAACAAGGGCCCGTGGGGCTCGGGCGGCGATGACGGCGGCAGCGAGGGCGGCAGCGGCGGCCCGCGCAATCCGTGGACGGTGCCGCCCGGCAGCGCCCGCGGACGCGCCAACCGCCCGACCGCGCTCGACGAGTTCCTGAGGCGCGCGCGCGGCGGCGGCGGCGGACCGGGAGGCGGAGGAGGCGGCGGATTTCCGGGCGGTGCGAACGGCCGCAGCCTGGCGCTGATCGGCATCGTGCTGGTGCTCGCGGTGTGGCTGCTCTTCACGAGCTTCCACATCATCGGGCCGCAGCAGCGCGGCGTCGTCACCTTCTTCGGGCGCTATACGGGCACGCTCGATCCGGGCTACCGTTTGACCTTGCCCTCACCCTTCGTGTCGGTGAAGAAGGTCGACGTCCAGGCGATCCGCACCGACGATTTCCCCGAGGGTGGCGACGCCGCCAATCTGATGCTGACGGGCGATCAGAACCTGATCGATCTCAGCTATTCGGTGCGCTGGAACGTCAAGAATCCGCAAAACTACGTCTTCGAGATCAAGGATCCGAGCGCGACGCTGCGCGCGACCGCGGAAAGCGCGATGCGTGCGGTGGTCGCGACTGCCACGCTGAACGAGGCGATCGGGCCCGGCCAGGGCGCCATCGCGCAGCGTGTGCAGGATCTGATGCAGGAGATTCTCGACAGCTACCATTCGGGGCTCCAGGTGCAGGGCGTCGCGTTGCGGCGCGTCGACCCGCCCGCAGCGGTGATCGACGAGTTCAAGGCGGTCTCCGCCGCGCAGCAGAGCGCCCAGGCGGACATCAACAACGCGCACACCTATGCCGAGCAGATCACCGCGCGCGCGCAGGGCGAGGCGGCGCAATTCGACAAGGTCTATGAGCAATACAAGCTCGCGCCCGAGGTGACGCGGCGCCGCATGTACTATGAAACGATGGAGGACGTGCTGAGCCGCGCGCACAAGACGATCGTCGAGACGCCCGGCGGTGTCGTCCCCTATCTGCCGCTGCGTGAGGCGCCGCGTCCGCGACCCGAACCCGCGCCGGCGACGGGGGCCGGCCAATGAGCAAGCTGTTCCGCAACCCGGTCACCGCGGGCATCGTCGCGCTCCTCGCGCTGATTGTCGTCGCGAGTACCTTCGCGATCGTTCCCGAGACGCGCCAGGCCGTCATCCTGCGCTTCGAGCAGCCGATTGCGCTCGTCAATGCGTGGAAGCCCGGCCAGCAGTTCGGCAACACCGGCGCGGGGCTGATCGCGCGCGTCCCGTTCATGGACAAGCTCGTCTGGGTCGACAAGCGCGTGCTCGACGTCGATCTCGACAACCAGCAGGTGCTCTCGACCGACCAGCTCCGGCTCGAGGTCGATGCCTATGCGCGCTTCCGCATCGTCGATCCACTGAAGGCGGTGGTTGCGACCGGAAGCACGTCGTCGACCGAGGAGCGTGTCGCCGAGCAGCTCCAGCCGATCCTCGGGTCGGCGCTCAGGAGCGAGCTCGGCAAGCGGACCTTCGCGGCATTGCTCAGCCCCGAGCGCGGCGAGGTGATGGACAACATCCAGGCCGGGCTCCAGCGCGTCGCCAGCCAATATGGCGTCGATATCGTCGACGTCCGCATCCGCCACGCCGATCTGCCCGATGGCGCGCCGCTCACCAGCGCGTTGCAGCGCATGGCGTCCGCCCGCCAGCAGGAGGCCGCAACGATCCGCGCGCAGGGCCAGAAGCAGGCGCAGATCATCCGCGCCGAGGCCGACGCCAACGCCTCGCGCATCTACGCCGAGAGCTTCAGCAAGGATCCGCAATTCTACGATTTCTATCGCGCGATGCAGTCCTACGAGCGGACCTTCGTCGACGATGGCGATCCGGGCACGCCGTCCGACAAGACCGATGTCATCCTGTCGCCCGACAGCAAATATCTGGAACAATTCGCCGGGCGTGCTCGCTGACGATCCGTTCATATTCAATCGAGGTTCAGCAATAATCGGCCAGAAAGCCCATTATTTTCGATCCCCACTGGAAGAGGAAAACCCTACGTGCGCTACGCATATGCGATAACCGGTGCCCTGCTCCTCGGCGGCGCGGCCGCGACGATGACGCTCCAGCAGCCGCTCGGCGCGCAGCAGGCGCAGAACGAGCCCGGCGCGATCAGCTCGATGGCGCCGCGTCCGGGCGCACCGATGAGCTTTGCCGACATGGTCGCGCGGCTCCAGCCGGCGGTGGTCAACATCTCGACCACGCAGCACATCAAGATCCAGCAGCAGAACCCCTTCGCGGGCACGCCGTTCGAGAATTTCTTTCAGCAGTTCGGCGGCGGCAGCGGCGGCCAGCCCGTCACGCGTGAGGGCGAATCGCTCGGATCGGGCTTTCTCATTTCGGCTGACGGCTATGTCGTCACCAACAACCATGTGATCGCGCCGGGAATGCAGGGCGCGACCGTCGATTCGATCACCGTCACGCTCACCGACCGCAAGGAATACAAGGCGCGCGTTATCGGCCGCGACGCCAAGTCGGACCTCGCGGTGCTCAAGATCGATGCGACCGACCTGCCCTATGTCAAGTTCGGCAATTCCGGGGACGCACGCGTGGGCGATTGGGTCATCGCGATCGGCAACCCGTTCGGGATCGGCTCGTCGGTGACGGCGGGGATCATTTCGGCGGTCCACCGCACCACCGATCTGGGCGGCTACGATCACTTCATCCAGACCGACGCCTCGATCAACCGCGGCAATTCGGGCGGTCCGATGTTCGATATGCAAGGGAACGTGATCGGCATCAACTCGCAGATCCTTTCGCCCAGCGGCGGCAATGTCGGCATCGGTTTCGCAATCCCCGCCGAGGAGGCCAAGCCGATCGTCGAGACGCTGATGAAGGGCGGAACGGTCGAGCGCGGCTATCTTGGCGTCGGCATCCAGCCGCTCACCGAGGACATGGCTGCGGCACTCGGCCTGCCGAAGAATCACGGCGAGATCATCCGCACGGTCGAACCGGGCACCGCCGCGGACAAGGCGGGGTTCAAGGTCGGCGACGTAGTGGTCCGGGTCAACGGCCAGGATGTCACTCCCGATCAGTCGTTGAGCTACCTCGTGGCGAACCTCGAGCCCGGCACCCGCGTGCCGTTCGAGATCATCCGCAACGGCAAGCAAACGAACCTGACGGCGACAATGGCGACTCGGCCTTCGGAGGAGGAACTGGCCGGCTTCGATCCGGACGCCACGCCAGGTCTGCCGGATGAGGATGCGGGCCCGACCGAACAGTCGACCGCCGACGCGATCGGCGTCGCCACGATTCCGATCACGCCGACAATCGCGCGCCAGATCGGCGTCGACGATTCAACCCGTGGGCTCGTTGTGACAGCGGTCGATCCGTCAAGCGACGCCGGGCAGAAGCTCCGGCGCGGCGATGTGATCATTTCGGCCAATGGCGCGCAGGTCACCACTCCGAAGGATCTCGCCACTGCCGTCGACGCCGCCAAGCGTCAAAAGCGCGCTCAAGTGCTGCTTTACGTCCAGCGGGGTCACAATCCTGGCGCCTTCGTGCCGATCGAAATCAAAGACTGATCGGATCGCACCGACGACGCCGAACGCCGCCGCTGGGTCTCACGATCCGGCGGCGGTTTTCGTTGGGGCTTCCGCCCTGCGCGGCTTCGCGCGATAGCAGGGCGATCTGGCGGGAGGGCTCGGCATGGGTAACGGCATCTTCATCGGCACGGCAGCCGACGGCACCGCACAGACGCTCGAACTCGCGCGCGCCAACCGCCACGGCCTCATCGCGGGCGCAACCGGCACCGGCAAGACGGTGACGCTCCAGGGCATCATCGAGGGGCTCTCGGCCGCCGGAGTCCCCTGCTTCGTCGCCGACGTGAAGGGCGATCTGTCGGGCCTCGCGATGGCCGGCTCCCCCACCGCGAGGACGCACGAGCCGTTCGCCGCCCGCGCGAAGGAGATCGGCTATGCCGACTGGTCCTACGCCGACACGCCCGTCCAGTTCTGGGACCTGTTCGGCGAGCAGGGCCATCCGATCCGCACCACCGTCTCCGAAATGGGGCCGCTGCTGCTCGCGCGGCTGATGGATTTGAACGAGGTGCAGGAGGGCGTGCTGACGATCGCCTTCACCGTCGCCGACGAGGAGAAGCTGCTGCTGCTCGACCTCGACGACCTCCAGGCGATGCTCGTCGCGTGCGGCGAGCGGGCCGACGACCTGACCACCACCTACGGCAACGTCTCCAAACAGTCCGTGGGCGCGATCCAGCGCTCCGTGCTCCAGCTCCGCTCGCAAGGAGCCGAGCATTTCTTCGGCGAGCCCGCGCTGACGATGAGCGATTTCGGCGCGCGCGACGACAAGGGCCGCGGCATCGTCAACATCCTTGCCGCCGACAAGTTGATGGCGAGCCCAAAGCTCTACGCCACCTTCCTCCTCTGGCTGCTGAGCGAGCTGTTCGAGCAGCTTCCGGAGATCGGCGATCCCGACAAGCCCGTCCTCGCCTTCTTCTTCGACGAGGCGCACCTGCTGTTCGAGGACGCTCCCGACGCCTTGCTCGACAAGATCGAGCGGGTCGTCCGCCTCATCCGATCGAAGGGCGTCGGCGTCTATTTCATCACCCAGAACCCGGTCGACATTCCCGACAAGGTCGCGGGCCAGCTCGGTAACCGTATCCAGCATGCGCTGCGCGCCTTCACCCCGCGCGATCAGGCGGCGGTAAAGGCGGCCGCCGAAACCTTTCGCGCCAATCCCGACGTCGATGTCGCAACCGCAATCACCGAACTCAAGGTCGGCGAGGCGCTCGTCTCGCTGCTCCAGCCCGACGGCGCCCCCGCGCCGGTCGAGCGCACGCTCGTCAAGCCGCCGAGAAGCCGCGTCGGTCCGGTGACGCCCGTCGAGCGCGCCGTGCTGATCCAGACCGACGCGATCGGCGCCAAATACGATACGGCAATCGATCGCGAGTCCGCCGAGGAACTCCTGAAAGCGAAGGCCGATGAAGCCGCGGCCGCCGCCGTCGAGGTCAAGGCGCAGGATGAGGCCGAAAAGGCTGCCGCCGTCCGCGCCAAGGAGGAAGCGCGCGCCGCCAAGGACGCCGAACGCGCCCGCCTCGCCGCCGAGCGCGAGGCGCGCAACTCCCCCTGGAACCGCGCCATGACCTCCGCCACCCGCTCGGCGTCTTCGGCGGTCGGCCGTCAGGTCGCCAACCAGGTCTCCAAGGCAGTGTTCGGCAGCTCGCGCGGTGTCGGCGCGAGCATCGTCCGCGGCATCCTCGGTGGACTGTTCAGGGGGCGATAGCGAAGGGAGTTGCATTCCGGAGGCACGGTAGGCCGACGGCGGTCCTTGTGCGCAGCCCCCCCCATTTCTCGATTCGCCCCAACTGGCGAAGATAGTGACCGGACGACCGGGTTCGGCTTTCGCAAAAATCAGGTTTTCATCGGCCCCCCATCATGGCTCCGCCCGGTGGACGCCGGCATGCTCCCGATAACGTGCAAACGAGGAGGAGGATGTCGATGAACGCGCACCCTATCCGCTGGGGAAAAATCTCCGGCCTCGCGATCGCAGTCGTCCTGGCGAACTGCGGCGGTGGAAACGGATCCACGGGAGGAAAAACCGGCGTGGTCGCCACGCCTGGCCCGATGCCCGGCCCGACGCCCACACCCACGGCGACGCCAACACCAGCCGCGACTACCCCTCCCGCCCCCTTCGGGCTGGCGACCACCGAGCAATTCGTCATGCTCGGATGGGTTTACGCGGCCGGCTCGGACGAGCCACAGGAGCTTACGCCGGGTCTTGTGGATTTGAGCTGGTCGGCTTCAGCGGGCACGTACGAGTTGACCCTGCCGGACGTGGGAAGCGGACGACTGGCATACACTTTTCCGGGAAGCCAGAACAACGCGGCCTTCAACCTCATAGCGGCCAACGGATCGATCTTGCCGGTTTCGATCGTTCTGGACGACGGGCGCATCGTCGACCCGCCCTATGAAGCCACGGGAACGCTTTTCTGGAACCGCGAGGCCGGGATGACGGGAATCCAGAGCGGGTTCGCCGCGTTCGGCCGGCAGACGCGCGGCGCGGACCTGCCGCAGTCGGGCGACCGGACATATCTGACGCAAGGCGGAGAGTCGTTGCTCATGTTCGACTTCGGATCGGCCACCTTTTCGGGTTACGCGCGGCTCGCCTGGGTCGATGATTGGGGCCCCTATCCGCCGATCCAATATGACCTCGACCAGATGAACTACATGCGGGGAGACGTAACCTTCACCGCCTCGTTCACCGTGCCGAACGCCCCCGCCAAAGGGGAGCTGCGGGGCCGTTTCATGGGTCCGAACGGCGACGAGATCGCGATCGCCTGGCGCGGGCCGGTGCTCAATCCTTATACCCAGGAGTGGGTTATATCTTCAGGCGTCTGGACCGGCCGCGTTTGCTCCGATTGCGCCCCTTGATCCCGCCGCCCGTCAGCCGGAGTTCCACCGGCGGAACGGCGGCCGACCCGCGTGAGGCGGGCCTGGAGCCAAAGCGTCGGCTGTGATGCGGCCCAGGTCGGCTTACGCTGCTCGTCGCGCCGGCGTCGGCGTCTGTGTCGGCCTGCTGTTCGTGTTCGCGCCCGCAGCGCTGCATGAGGCGCTCACGGTGGCGCGCGGACGGATGCAGTAGGTCGGGCAATTACGCCGCCGAAAGGCGCAACTCGGCCCTGTTTCCGATGACCAGGGCGGCCTGATAGCCTGGCGCCGGTTCGAAAGAGGTCAGCGACCAGCCAGGAATTGCGTCGACCAGCCGAGCGATTTCGCCGGGGGCGACCGACACGCTGAAGGCGTCGAGCGGATAAGAGAGGCCGAGGCCAAGCGCCTTCACATAGGCTTCCTTGCGCGTCCAGCAGTTGAAGAAGCCCTCGATCCAGGATGCCTCGGGCAGCGCCGCCAGCGCAGCACGCTCAGTGGAGGCGAACAGCCGGTCGGCAACATCGCGGCAGGCAAGCGCAGGATCACGCCATTCGATGTCGCAGCCCACGGCGACGTCGCGGCCGATCGCGCACAGGGCGAGGCCGTGCGAATGCGTGAGATTGAAGCGCACGTCCGGATGGTCAGGGAGAAACGGCTTGCCGTGAGCATCGACGCGAATGCGCACCTCACCCGGCGCTTGGCCGAGTTGGTACGCGAGCAGAGCACGGAGCTGACCGCGCCTCGCGACGAAGCGATTGCGGTCGCGGTCGTGATGAAAACGTGCGGCGCGGGCACGCTCGTCGCCATCGAGATAGGATCGATATGTCGTGCGTTGCGCCGGGCCGACGTCGAGGTCGAACAGCGCCACCTCCACCCCATCGACCGGAACGGCCGGCATCGCGCTTTTTATCGGCATGTGCCCGGCCGCCCGTCAGGCGGCAGCCGCGGTCGGCGTGGCGGGGCACGCGCGGTCGATCGCTTCCCGCAGGCGCGCGGCAAAGATGGCAACGTTGGGCGGCTCGACCATCGTTCCGTGTGATCCGGGAATATCATAGGCTTCGAGCGGCCCCGTGACGACTTCGGACCAGCCCGGCACCGTATCCAGGACGTCGAGCCGCTCTTGCGGCTGGAACAAGGCGACCGCGCCCTCATAGGGGCCCGGCGTGTAGCCATAGGCGGCGTTTTCCAGCGCGGCCGCATTGGTGCGATACCGATGGTCGGCCACGTCGGGTTCGGAAATGCCGACATCCTCCAATACGCCGCGTGCGCGATCGAACGCATAGCCCAGCCGCTCGCCGAACGGCAGGTTGCCCCACACTTTCATGTGATAGCGCATCTTGCTCAGCCGCATCTGCGCGGTGGTGATCCGCTGAAAGGCCACCGGGTTCGTCGAATGACCGAGCGCAAGCAGCGGCACCTGCTCCCCTGCCGCGCGGAGCTGCCGCGCGACTTCGTATGCAAGGATACCGTTGGTACACCAGCCGCCGATCAGATAGGGCCCCTGCGGCTGGCGTTTGCGGATGACCGCCACGACGGCCGCGGCAAGTTCCTCGAAGCGCACGCCGGTGCGGAGTTCTTGCTCGATGATTGGGCCGAGCGGCAGGCCGAGAAACGGCCGGTCGGTGCCCAGGGCGTGGGCGAGCGGCCGGAAGGCCAGGCCGCCGTCGATCCACAGCAGCGGCACACCGTTGCCCAGCGGCTGCAGCGGCACGAGCTCGCCGAGATCCGCAATCACGCCGCTGTCGATGCGGGAAGCGAGTTCGCGGAGCGTGGCCGCACGGAAGAATTCGGCCATGCCGAGCCGGCGTTTCCATTGCTGTTCGATCCGGACGAGCAACCGCGCGACCAGCAGCGAATGCCCGCCGAGTTCGAAAAAGCTGTCGTTTCGGCTCACCCGGTCGATGCGCAACAGCTCGCGCCAGATCGCCGCGAGACGCTCTTCGGTCTCGCCGTGCAGGCGTTCGATCGCCGCGACGGTATTCGCACCGGGTCTGGGCAAGGATGCGCGATCGATCTTGCCGTTCGGTGTCATCGGCAGCGCCGGCAGCAGCTCGAAATGCGACGGGATCATATAGTCCGGCAGCGTGCGCGCGAGATGCTCGCGCAACTCGGCCCGACGCGGAGAGGCATCGCCGCGAACGACGAAATAGGCCGCGAGCGCGCGTTCGCCCGACGCATCGGGCCAACTGCGCACCGCGGCGGCCGCCACATCCGCGTGTTGGAGGAGCGCGCCTTCGATCTCCTCGACCGCCACGCGATAGCCGCGAATCTTCTCGTCATTGTCGACGCGGCCGAGGCACAGGATCGTGCCGTCGGCGCGGTAGCGCGCAAGATCGCCGGTGCGATACAGCCGCACGCCGGGTGCCGTTCTGGTCTCGACGAAGCGCTCGGCGGTGAGATCGGGCCGGTTCCGATAACCCTGCGCCAGACCCGCGCCGCCGATGAAGAGCTCGCCGACCACGCCGATCGGCGCAGCATTGCCGTAGCGATCGAGAATGTGGATCGTGGTGTTTGCGATCGGCCGGCCGATCGGCACGGGCCCCTCGCCGTGCGCGACGCGCTCCACCGTCGACCAGATGGTGGTCTCGGTGGGGCCGTACATGTTCCAGACCTCGTGCGCGCGGACGAGGAGATCCTCCGCCAGATCGCGCGGAAATGCTTCGCCGCCGCACAGGATGCGCAGCGCCGGAGCGCCCGGCCACCCCGCCTCGACGAGTGCCCGCCAGGTTGCAGGGGTTGCCTGCATCATGCTCGGTCGCGTCTCGGCGATCAGCTCGGCGAGTTGCCGGGGATCGCTCGCGACGCTGCGCGGCGCCAGGATCAGCTCGCCGCCGGTCATCAGCGGAAGGAACAGCTCGAGCGCCGCGATGTCGAACGACAAGGTCGTGACCGCGAGCAGCGCGTCCTCCGCGCCGAAGTCGGGGCGGTCGCGCATCGCGTTGAGGAGATTGGCCAGCGCGCCCTGGCTGATCTCGACACCCTTGGGGTTTCCGGTCGAACCCGACGTGTAGAGCACATAGGCCAGATCATCGGCCCCCATCGTTGGTTCGGGGACGGCGACGGCGGCGTCGGAAATGTCGTCGATCAGGATGCGCGGCAGCGTGCAGCCCGGGAGCGTCTCCGCCAGCCGGGCCTCGGTGAGAAGCGCTGCGGCGCCGGCATCGCGGACGATATAGTCGAGCCGCGCGGCCGGGAAATCGGGATCGAGCGGAAGATACGCCGCACCTGCCCGATGAACACCCAGCAGCGCCGCCACCATATCGGGCGAGCGATCGAGGCAGATCGCCACGAGCGCGCCGCGCTCAATTCCGGCCGCGCAAAGCGACGCGGCGATCGCATCCGCACGCGCGTCGAGCTCGGCATAGCTGACGCGCTGGCCGCCGAACCGCACCGCCACCGCATCTGGCCGGCAACGGGCCTGCGCCCTGATCGCAGCGGGTGGAAGAAGCGGCTCGGCCGGGCGTGTTGTCTGGTTCCATTCGACCAGCAACTGACGGGATTCGTCCTCGCCGAGCAGCGGCAGGTCGCGCAGCAGGCACACAGTGTCCTCCGCGACGGCGCCGAGGATCGTCAGCCAATGGCCGATCATCCGGCGGATCGTCGCGGGATCGAACAGTTCGGTGCTGTAGAGGAAGCGGCCGATCATCCCGTCCGGCCGCTCGTCGAGCTCCAGATAGAGATCGAACTTGGCGCCGCCCACGACGACGTCCATCTGCGTCAGGTCCCAGCCGTCTGCGAACGGCTCGACCGGTGGTTCGATCGAGAACAGGCAGTTGAACAAGGGATGGGTGCCGGGATCGCGGCGCACGTCGAGCGCCCGCACGACCTCGTCGAACGGTGCCTCGCTCGCGCCCAATGCCCCGAGCACGCTGTCGCGAACCTCCAGCAGGAAATCGCGAAAAGGAAGGTCGCCGCGCGGCTTGGCGCGCAGCGCGATCGTGTTGAGGAAATAGCCGACCACGCGCTCGAGTTCGGGGCGGCGGCGCAGGTCGGTAACCCCGCCGACGATGATGTCCTCTTCGCCCGAATAGCGGTGGAGCATCGCATGGTACGCCGCGAGCAACGTCATGTAGAGCGTCACGCCCTCGCACCGGCTGACGCGCTTCAGCGCTTCGGTGAGATCGAGCGGGATGAGGAAGGTCTCCATCGATCCCGCATGCGTCGGCCGCGCCGGCCTCGCGCGATCGCCGACCAGCTCGAGCTTGGGCGGCGCGTCGGCGAGCGTGCGGCACCAATAGTCGATCTGACGCTGGATCGTCGGGCTCTTCAGATGCTCCTGCTGCCAGACGGTGTAGTCGCCATATTGCAGCGCGGGCGCCGGCAGCGGAGACGGCACGCCGCGCGCGAACGCGTCGTAGAGGGCGGCAAGCTCGGGCACGATCACGCGGTAGATCGACACGCCGTCGAAGATGATGTGGTGCAGCGTGAAATAGAGCCGGTGGTTGTCGTCGGCGAGCCTGACGATGCGGGCACGGAACAGCGGCGCGTCGGAAAGGTCGATCGCGCAGCGCGCATCGTCGCTCCCGATCCGGAGCGCAGCGGCGTCGCGCTCGTCCTCCGGAAGGGCGCTCACATCGTCGAACGGCAAAACGATGTCGCGATGCTCGCGCACGCGCTGGACGAGCTCGCCATCCTGCTCGACGAAGGCGGTGCGCCACGCCTCGTGTCGGCGCAGGATCTCGTTGACGCTCCGCTCCATCGCGCCGCGGTCGAAGCTTCCGAACCGATGGATCGTGATCGATTCGTTATAGAGCGGCATGTCGGGCGCCATGATGGCGTGCAGCCACACCTGGCGTTGGTCGGCCGACAGCGGGATCGCGGCGTTGGCGGCGCGCGGGGCGATCGGCGCCGGCTTGTCGGCACGCTCGCCGCCGCCGCGCATCATCTTTTCGAGGAGCTGCCGTTTGGAGTCCGACAGCGCGGCTTGCGCGTTCACGCCGCCGCCTCCGTCTCCCAAAACGCGATCGGCAGCGCCTTCAACCCCCGCAGCCCCGAATTGGTCCGCCACTCCAGCCGATCGCTGGTCAGCCGTACGTCGGCGAGCCGGCCGACCAGCGCGGTGAACGCGATGCGGGCCTCCATCCGGGCGAGCGCTGCGCCGAAGCAGAAATGCGCCGCCCATCCGAACGCCAGGTGGCGGTTGTCGGTGCGCGTGAGATCGAGCGTATCGGGATCGGCAAACCGCTCGGGGTCGCGATTGGCGGCGGCCATCACCGCCATCACCGCCTCACCCTTGCGAATCAGGTTGCCGCCCATCATCGTATCGGCGGACGCGATCCGCGCGGTGTGCTGGCTCGGCGTCTCGTAGCGCAGCAGTTCCTCGACCGCGGTTGCGATGATCTCGGGCTGCTCGCGAAGCTGGCGCATCTTGTCGGGCATGCGGATCAGCGTCAGCAGCCCGTTGCCGATCAGATTCGTCGTCGTCTCTTGGCCGCCCACCATCGTCACGATGGTGTTGGCGATCACCTCGTCCTCGCTCAGCCGCGATCCGTCGACCTCGGCATCCATCAGCGACCGGATGAGGCCGTCGCGCGGATTTCTCTCCTGATCGCGAATGGCGTCGCGGAAATAGCCGGTCATCGCGGCGACGCTGCGCAGCACGCCGTGGATGCGATCGGGATTGTGCTGAAAGTTGCCGAGCATTTCCGCGAAATCGGCCGACCACGCCTTGAGCTGGCGGTGATCCTCGAGCGGAACGCCTAGCAGGCCCGCGGTGACGATCGCGGGGAAGGGCTCGGCGAAATCGGCGATGACGTCCATCTCGCCACGCGCGAGGCTCTCACCGATCAACCGGTTCGCGATCTCGTGAATCTGCCCTTCCATCGCCTCCACGCGCCGCGGCGTGAACGCGCTCGAGCACAGCTTGCGCAGCCGCGTGTGCGCAGGCGCGTCGAGGAACAGCATCTGCCGCGCCATCACGTCGGCGACCGGCCCGAGCGAGGGCAGCCCAAGCGCCTCCATTTTCTTCGGATCGGGTGTGCGGTCCGCCGAGAAACGATGGAGCACCGTCATCACGTCCTCATACCGGGTCACCACCCAGGTGTGCATGAACGGGTCCCACATCACCGGTGCTTCCTCGCGGAGCCGGCGGTAGAAGGGATAGGGATCGGCGTGAACCGCCGGATCGAGCAACTGGAACAGGCTCAGGCTGGGGTCGAGCGCCCCCGTCTTCTCGGCGTGGCTGGACATGTCGGTTCCTATCCGGCGGCGCGCTGCTGCGCCTCGTCGTCGCTCATTTCCTCGATCATGCGCATCACGAGCTCCTCGATTCGCCCTGCGAGCTGACGCACCGTCGGCGCCTGGAACAGGTCGCGCAGCGTGAGCTCGACGCCGAACGCTTCTCCGGCGCGCAGCACCACCTGCGTGCCGAGGAGCGAATGGCCGCCGAGCAGGAAGAAATTGTCGTCGACCCCCACCTTCCCGCGCCCGAGCACCGCTTCGAGGATTTCGACGAGCTTTTGCTCGGCGGGGGTCTGCGCGGCGGCGAAGCTCGCCGATTCGAGCGCATTACCGGCGTCGGGCTGGGGCAGCGCGGCCTTGTCGAGCTTGCCGTTGGCGGTCAGCGGCAGCGCGTCCATGCGAACGAACGCGCCCGGTATCATGTAGTCGGGCAGCGTCCGGGCGAGGAACGCGCGAAGCTCCTCTGCGGAAACCGGTTCGTCGGAAACCACATAGGCGACCAGCATGTCGCCGCCGTCGGCGGACGGAGCCGCGATCACCGCGCCCGATCGTACTGCGGGATGGTCGCGCAGCACGCTCGCGGTCTCCTCGGGCTCGACGCGGTGCCCGCGCACCTTCGCCTGGTCGTCGACGCGACCGTGAAAGGCGATCTGCCCATCGTCGCGCCATGCCCCGCGATCGCCCGTGCGATAGAGCCGCGCGCCCGGCGCGCCGAACGGATCGCCAACGAAGCGTTCGGCTGTCATGCCCGGCTGATGCCGGTAACCGCGCGCCACGGACGGCCCGCCAATGTAGATTTCGCCGAGCGTACCGGGCGCTACCGGCGTGCCGTCGCCATCCAGGATGTGGATCGTGGTCGCGCCGATCGGCCGGCCGATCGCGGGGAGCCCCTTCTCCTCCGTTGCCGGCGGCACCACCGCCGACGTCGCGACGACGGTGCATTCGGTCGGCCCGTAATTGTTGACCAGCGCAAACGGCAGATCGGCGCGGGGCCGCCCCAGCAGCCGGTCGGCGCCGGTCAGCACGCACCGCAACCGCGTCTCGGCGGGCCAATCGTCGCGGATCAGGTCATGGGCGAGCGCCGTTGGCACGAACGCGACGGTGACGCCCTGCTCGATCAGCCACGCGCGCAAGCGCACGTCCGACGTGCGCACGTCATCGGTCGCGAGGACGACCGAGGCCCCCGCGCACAGATACGGCCAGACCTCCCACACCGACGCATCGAAGCCAAGCCCCGCGAGATGGCTGCCGCGGTCTGCCGAGGTCACCGCGAACGCGTCGTTATGCCAGCCGATCAGGTGCGACAGGTTGGCATGGGTGATTTCGACGCCCTTGGGCCGCCCGGTCGTGCCCGAAGTGTAGATCACATAGGCCAGAGCATCGGGGGCGATCGGCATCGTCGAGGCGGTGCCGACGTCCGGCGCGAGCGCGGCCGCGCTCCAGTCGAGCGCCACCACCGGCGTTTCGACGCCCGGCAGCCGCTCCGCCGTCTCGTCGCGCCCGATCACCACCGCGCACGCCGCATCCTCGACGATCATCTGCAAGCGACCGTCGGGCCATGCGGGATCGAGCGGCAGATAGGCGGCGCCCGCCTTCCATGTGCCGAGTGCGACCACCAACTGGTCGAACGAGCGCTCGAGGCAGATGCCGACCAGGCTTTCCGGGCCGACGCCGAGCGTGCGGAGCCAGGCCGAGACGCGGCTTGCGCGGGATTCGAGCTCGGCGTAGCTGAGCGCGCCGCAAGGGGCGATCAGCGCCGCCTCCTCAGGACGTGCGCTCGCCATGCGTGCGATCGCCTCGGATGTGACGAAGGGCGGCGCCGCGCCGCGGCCCGCAACGATCGGATCGGCCCCCGTAAATGCAACGGTTTCGGGCGACGTCCGCAATGTGGAATGATTGTGCGCCATGGTGCCGATCAACACCACAGATTGGTTGTATTTTATTTAAGGCGGCGGATGGCTGAGCCCGACGATCCCCCGTGTCCACCACGCCAGGGTCGCTCGTCCCGATCGGAGGGATGGTGCCCGCTGACGCACTCAGATCATTTCCGCGGCCAGCGCTGATGGACGGAAGCTTGTCTGTCGACGATGTCCGATGTTCGCGGAAGGCTTACGGGTGCGCAGCGCGCGTTGTGCGGTGGGTCGAACGCGCTCGTTTTTCGATCAAACCACGGCATCGGGACGATCCGGACGTCGGCGGGGTTTCTCGTCTCGGATGTCGATGGGCGTGCTCCGGTTCGCTGCGACACGCTGGACCCTCCGGATCAGCAAGGCGGCCAAGCTCACAATGATGACGGCATAGGCGTATTGCGTCAGCGAGACGCCGGTGCCGAAGGGGAACCAGATATAGGGCACGCCAAGCGCCGCCAGCTCGCCGGAGAATTGGCTGACCGCGACCGACAATACGACCGCGAACGCGAGCAGACGGTCCGGCTCGCGTTTGCGCAGTCCGACGATAGCGGTCGCCAACAGAACGACGGCAAGCGGAACACGCCATATCGGGCTCACCATGGCAAACGTGTCGTGAGGCAGTATCAGCACCAAACCCACGCTCAGCGCAGTGATGCTGCCGATGGCGTAGCTCAGCCATCGCCAACGTTCGAGCTGGTACCAATGACGCCACGCCATGAGCCATGCGCCCAGCCCCAGCGGTATCAGAACGCGATGCACGGCGAGGTACACCGACAGGCTTTCGTACGATGTCCAGTAATACAGCGCCTGGTTGAGCCTGTACGCTGCGGTCAGCAGCAGCGCTGCGCATAGCCAGGGGACGAAACGCCCGCGCGAAATGGTCGCGCGAAAGCACCAGGCCAGCATCGCCAGCACCACGAACGCCAAGGGTTCGACGATCTCGACCACATAGCCCTTGATCGTTTGCAGCCAGTCCAGCCGATACTGCGCGTCGATCGCGTCACTCGTGCCGAGCATGGGTGGAACGTGGATACCACCCGCGTCTGACAGGCGCGCCAGCCCGGGACGCATCCAGACACGGATCGCGATGACGGCGTCGCCGACGTTCGTGGCCTCGGGCGGCAAGCGGAAAATCTGAGGTTTGGTGCTGTAGATGACGGGTGGGTTGTCCGAAAAGTCGCCCGATCCGCCAATCAGGGCCCCGTTCCAGAACAACTGATAGGCATCCTCGACATAGGCCGGCGCCAGCAGCGCGATCCGGGTGCCCGCGGGTGCGTCGACTGCAACGTGCAAACGGTACCACGCATATCCAGAATAGCCCTCGTGGCCGCGCGCGGACCAGCCGGCCACGTAGTCGGTGAGACCCACGTCGCCATCGTGCGCGCCGGGCGCGGGCGTGAGATCGGCGGTTTCCCAGCGTGAATCGTCGAAGTCCGGCGCGGACCAGCGCATGTCGTCGCCAAGGTGGAAGTGCCACGGGCCGGTCAATAAACGAGTCGCCTGGTTGATGCGGATTCGCATCGCCGGGTGCGACTGGACGGTTTCGTCCGAAACCGTGGAGCCCCCCGCGTGGCCGTCCTCGACGTCGCCAAACGCGGCACTTTCAGGCACCGTGCGGCTGGATGCGGGCCTGCCTATGTCGCCTTTTCCATCCGGTGCGGCCACCGTGCGCGACGCGACCGGATGCCTGTCCGGACCTCTGGCTTCCGCGCAGGCAGACGGAATGGCCAAGGTCGCAGCGGTGATCAGGATGATCGCGCGACAGAAACAAGCTCTCATGAAATCTCCGCAAGCTGATTTCGGTCCCTCGACGGCGCCACAGCGCCGAAGACGCTATCTAGCGCCAGGGGTCGGCCAAAAAGCATTGCCGCACATTTTCGTTCAGGAGAGAACTAACAAGCTTAACGGGAGAAGACCACGTCGCAATCGGCCCGCAGCAGTTCGCAGGAGGGTCCCACGGGATGCTGAAATCCCGCGACTTTCACCGGTCTCGAAAAATGGTGCCGCTTACAGGACTCGAACCTGTGACCCCCGCATTACGAATGCGATGCTCTACCAGCTGA
>CAMLGC010000041.1 GCA_946479505.1 uncultured Sphingomonadaceae bacterium | reverse complement strand
CACCGAGATCTACACTCTTTCCCTACACGACGCTCTTCCGATCTCCGCCGAAACCGCGATCCTGAAATCCGCCGCCGAAATCATCACCGCCGAAACTGTCGCGCTTGTCCTTGCCGCGCCCGCCGCGGCGTCCTTTATCGAAACTCATGCCCTGTTCGTCTTCCCGGTTCGCCCAACTTCAACCATCAAGAACCAAGCGCCCGGACGACGAACGCAGGTCTTCGGGCGCACTCCTTTCGCGCCACATCCCCGTCATATCCTAAAAGAAGCGCCATCGCGAACAGATTCGTCGAAAAACGTGCGGCCCGCACGCCAATACTTGCGCAAGCGTTGCGCGAACGGCACAGGTTGCCGCATGCCGTTCATGTCGTTGCTCGCCGATCCGTCCGCCTGGGCCGCCCTCTTCACGTTGATCGTGATGGAGGTGGTATTGGGTATCGACAATCTGATCTTCATCTCCATCCTCTCCAACAAACTTCCCGAAGCACAGCGCACCAAGGTGCGCCGAGTCGGGATCGGGCTCGCGCTGATCCTGCGGCTGGTGCTGCTGTCGATGATCGCCTGGATCGTCGGCATGACCGCGCCGGTCGTCGATCTCGGCATCGCCGGCGCGCCCGGCAGCCATGGCGATCCCAGCTTCGAGACCGCCTTCTCGATTCGCGATCTCATCCTGATCGCGGGCGGGCTGTTCCTGATCTACAAAGCGACCAGCGAAATCCACGGCACGATGCAGGGCGAGGATCATTCGGGCGCCGGCGATGACGGCGCCGTGGGCAAGGCTGCGATCGGCTTCGGCTCGGCGATCGTGCAGATCCTGCTGCTCGACATGGTGTTCTCGATCGATTCGATTCTGACCGCGGTGGGCATGACCGATCATCTGCCGGTGATGATCGTCGCCGTGGTGGTCGCGGTCGGCGTGATGATGTTCGCGGCGGATCCGCTTGCCAACTTCATCGCGCGCAACCCGACGGTGGTGATGCTGGCGCTCGGCTTCCTGCTGATGATCGGCGCGGTGCTGATCGCCGATGGCTTCGGCGCGCACGTGCCCAAGGGCTATATCTACACCGCCATGGCGTTTTCGGCGGCGGTCGAGGCGCTCAATATCGCTGCGCGGAAGCGGCGCACCGCAAAGGCGAACACCAACGGCCATTGAGCGTTCATGCCATCGGCGCTAGGCGGCAAGGCATGACCGTTCACTTTCACGAAGAAGACCTGCCCGAAGGCGCGCTCGGCGCCGGCGCGGTTGCCGTCGATACCGAGGCGATGGGGCTTATTACCCCGCGCGACCGGCTGTGCGTCGTCCAGATTTCGGACGGGAGCGGGGACGAACATCTCGTGCGCTTCAATCCCGGCAGCAGCTATGCCGCGCCCAATCTCAAGGCGATGCTCGGCGATCCTGCGCGGCTCAAGCTCTACCATTTCGCGCGCTTCGACCTGGCGGCGATCCGCTATTATCTCGGCGTGGTCGCGGCCCCCGTCTATTGCACGAAGATCGCCTCGCGGCTGGTGCGTACCTATACCGATCGGCACGGGCTGAAGGAGCTGGTGCGCGAGCTCCTCGGGCAGGACATCTCCAAACAGCAGCAATCGTCGGACTGGGGCGGGCCCGAGCTGTCGGACGCCCAACGCGATTATGCCGCATCGGATGTGCGCTATCTCCACGCGCTGAAGGACGAGCTCGACCGCCGGCTTGCGCGCGAGGGCCGCACCGAGCTCGCCCAGGCCTGTTTCGACTTCCTGCCATCGCGCGCCGAACTCGATCTCGCCGGCTGGCCCGAGGTGGACATCTTCGCGCATGTGTAAGGGATTTGTTTTGTCGCCGGAAGGCGCAGAGAATGTCTGACATCGCGCGCCGCCAGAAGACCGCTCGTCAGGTCTGGGCGGCGCCCGGCAGCAGCCATGACACGTTGATCGCGGTGCTGCGCGTTGCGCTGCCGACCGCAATCGGCGTGCTCGCCGCGTTCCTCGTGATGGCACCGCTCTACATGCGCGGCGATGTTTCATTCCTGCTCGACAAGAACAAGGTCGAGGTCGCCAAGCAGCGCATGAAGCTTCAGTCGGCAACCTATCGCGGCGAGGATAGCAAAGGCCGGCCGTTCGTGCTCCGCGCCGGTTCGGCGGTGCAGCAGAGCTCGGCCGAGCCGATCGTCGAGATCGACGACCTCGCCGCGCGGATCAAGCTCAGCGAAGGCCCGGCGACGATCGTCGCCCCGGGCGGCACGTACAATATGAACACCGAAAAGGTCGCGCTCGACGGCCCGATCACCGTGCGCACCGCAACCGGCTACACGCTCGACACCAAGGATGCGACGGTCGATCTGAAGACACGCACGATGAAGAGCGACGGCGGCGTTTCGGGCACGACCCCGCAAGGGAACTTCCGCGCCGACCGCCTGACCGCCGATCTCGAGAACCGCACCGTGTCGCTCGACGGCAACGCCCACTTGCGGATCGTGCCGTGAGACAACAGATAGCCGCCATGCTGTGTTCGCGCTTCCTGCCGGTCTTGCTAGCGCTCGCCGCGACGGGCGCGGTCGCGCAGTCGCGCCATGATTCGAACGCGCCGATCGACTTCTCGGCCGGGCATATCGAGCTTCAGGACAAGGCCAACCAGGCGATCCTTTCGGGCGGAGTCGTCGTCGATCAGGCCGAGATGACGCTCAAGGCGGCGCGGATCACGGTCGCCTATACGGGCAGCGTCATCAACGGCGCGCCGGAGGCATCGCGGCTGAGCGCAGCGGGCGGGGTCACCGTGACGCGGCCCGGCCAGAGCGCACGCGGCAATTACGGCGTGTACGATCTCAACCGCCACGTCATCACGATGGTCGGCGGCGTGACGCTGACGCAAGCGGGAAACACGGTGAACGGCGGACGGCTCACGATCGATCTCGACACGGGGCGCGCGGTGATCGA
Source organism: uncultured Sphingomonadaceae bacterium (assembly GCA_946479505.1). The sequence goes on along the minus strand of CAMLGC010000041.1, from coordinate 19,397 downwards.
CGGTTCGGCGGCGGGGAGCGCCAGTGCGCCAGGCACCACGACCCAGTCGAACGGGCGCGTCACCGGCCGCTTCTCGGTCCCCGATCGCGGCGACTGATCCGTTAATTGCCGCATCGTGCCGCGCCCCTCTTGGCGAGCGGGGGGGCGATGCCGTAGATTCATGCAGGAATCCTGCCAAGCGACCCCGCTGGCGAGAGGCGTTTCGAGGGACCGGATGGACGACGTGAGCACCCTGGACGAGGTCGAGCCGATCACCGAGATGCCGGTGAGCGACGGCCTGTCGGTGATCTCGATCGCCAAATCCTACGACAAGCGCGTGGTGCTGAGCGACGTGTCGGTCTCGGTGGGGCGCGGCGAGGTCGTCGGGCTGCTCGGCCCCAACGGCGCGGGCAAGACGACCTGCTTCTATTCGGTGATGGGGCTGGTGAAGCCCGATTCGGGGCGCGTGCTGCTCGACGGCGAGGACATTACCGGGCTTCCGATGTACCGCCGCGCGATCCTGGGGCTCGGCTATCTGCCGCAGGAAACCTCGATCTTCCGCGGGCTCACGATCGAGAAGAACATCCTGACGGTGCTCGAGCTCGCCGAGCCGGATGCGGCCGCGCGTCGAGAGAAGCTCGACAAGTTGCTCGACGATTTCGGTCTCACGCGGCTGCGCGACGCGCCCGCGATGGCGCTGTCGGGCGGCGAGCGGCGCCGCGCCGAGATCGCGCGCGCGCTCGCCGCCGAACCGACGATCATGCTGCTCGACGAGCCCTTTGCAGGCATCGACCCGATCTCGATCGCCGACATTCGGCATCTCGTCTGCGAGCTCAAGGATCGGAGCATCGGCGTGCTCATCACCGATCACAACGTCCGCGAGACGCTCGACATCGTCGATCGCGCCTACATCATCTACGATGGCCGCGTGCTCTTCACCGGCTCGCCCGAGGAACTGGTCGCCGACGCCAACGTCCGGCGGCTTTACCTGGGCGAAGGGTTTTCGCTGTGAGCCTTTTGCTCGGCATAGCCGAGGAGGCGGCACCGGCCCGCTCCCCGACCCCGCCACCCAGCGCCACTATTCCATGGGTGGCCGGGTGGGGGAGCGAGCCGGTGCCGAACACCTGAAGACATGTCGCTCGCGCCCCGCCTTGATCTCAGGCAGACGCAATCGCTGGTGATGACGCCTCAGCTCCAGCAGGCGATCCGCCTGCTCGCGCTGTCCAACCTGGAGATCGAGGGCTTCATTGCCGAGGAGATCGAGAAGAACCCGCTGCTCGAGGGCGGCGGCGAAGACGACGGCGCGCCGGAGCCTGAGCCCGTCGCGACGCGCGACGAGCCGCCAAGCGCCGACGAGCTGCTGACTGCCGGCGAGGCGACCGGGGAGGCCGCGCTCGACGTCGATTTTGGGGCCGAGAGCTTTCACCACGACAGCGCTGCCGACAGCGCCGGCGGGCTCGACGGCTCGCTCGGCATGAGCGGCGCGGCGGGCGGGGCGATGCCCGAGGACGGGCCCGATCTGGACGCGTTCGCGCAGCGCGCCGAAAACCTCGCCGATCATCTCCTCGCGCAGGCGGGCACCCTCTTTTCGGGGCGCGACGCGTTCATCGCCGCGCACCTGATCGATCAGATCGACGAGACCGGTTATCTCGCCGTCCCGCTGCTCGACATCGCGAACCGCCTGGCCGTTCCGCTCGCTGCGGTCGAGGCGGTGCTCGCGGGCATCCAGACCTTCGATCCGACCGGCGTGGGCGCGCGCAGCCTTGCCGAATGCCTCGCGCTCCAGGCGAAGGAGGCCGACCGCTACGACCCGTGCATGGCGCGGCTGATCGATCATCTCGATCTCGTCGCGCGCGGCGACCTGGTGCGGTTGAAGCGGCTTTGCGAGGTCGATGACGAGGATCTCGCGGACATGATCCGCGAGCTTCGCAGCTACGATCCCAAGCCGGGATGCAAGATCGGCGGCGAGGCGGTGCAGGCGGTGGTGCCCGACATCTTCGTCGCGCGCCGGCCTTCGGGCTGGGCGATCGAGATCAACTCAGCGACGCTGCCGCGCGTCCTCGTCAACCGCTCTTATTATGCCGCGCTGTCGGCGGGGCCGCAGGACAAGGCATCGAAGGCGTGGCTCAGCGACTGCCTCGCCAGCGCCAACTGGCTGGTCAAGGCACTGGACCAGCGCCAGCGCACGATCATCAAGGTCGCGACCGAAATCGTGAAGCAGCAGGAGGGGTTCTTCCTGAAGGGCGTCGCGCATTTGAGGCCGATGACGCTGCGCCAGGTCGCCGACGCGATCGAGATGCACGAATCGACCGTGAGCCGGGTCACCAGCAACAAATATCTCTCGTGCGCGCGCGGGCTGTTCGAGCTCAAATATTTCTTCACCAGCGCGATCTCCGCGGCCGATGGTGGCGATGCCGTGTCGGCCGAGGCGGTCAAGAGCGCGATCCGGGCGCTGATCGCCGCCGAGAATCCGAAGAAGATCCTGTCCGACGACACCCTCGTCGAGCTGCTCCGGACCAAGGGCTTCGACATCGCCCGGCGCACCGTCGCCAAATATCGCGAAGCGATGGGGATCGGCAGCTCGGTCCAGCGCCGCCGGCAAAAGGCGCTGGAGGGCGTTGGATAGACGCCACGCAAAAAACCCCGGCAGCACGAAGCCACCGGGGTTCTTTTGCGCTCCCTTCCTTGGCGGAAGGGAGAGCCGGTCGGCCCCGACACCCTTGAAGGGGGGCGGCGCCAGGGCCGTTCCCTATCAACGCAGGAGCTGGAGCACGCCCTGCTGGCTCTGGTTCGCCTGGGCGAGCATCGCCGTCGACGCCTGCGCCAGGATCTGCGCCTTGGCGAGATTGGTGGTTTCGGTCGAGAAGTCGGTATCCTCGATGCGGCTGCGCGCATCGGTGAGGTTCGTGGCGTTCGACGTCAGATTGTTGACCACCGAGGTCAGGCGGCTCTGGCTGGCGCCGAGCGTGGCGCGGGTGTTCGAAACCTTGTCGATCGCGTCCGAAAGCGTCGTCAGTTCCGTACCATCGCCCGCCAGCGCCGTGACGTCCACGGCGAGCGCGGCCGTCAGATCGGAATCCGAGCTCAGATCGGTGAACGTGAGATCGACCGTATCGGCCGCGTTCGCGCCGACCTGGATCGTGACCGTGCCGCCCGAACCGGCGCTGCCGTCGAACAGCTTGATGCCGTTGAACTCGGTGTTGGTCGTGATGCTGGTGATCTGATCCTGCAGCTCGCTGACCTCGGACTGGATGTTGGAGAGGTCGCCGTCCGAATAGGAGCCGTTCGACGCCTGCACCGCCAGCTCGCGGATACGCTGGAGCATGTTGGTCACCTCGTCGAGCGCGCCTTCGGCGGTCTGCGCCATCGAGATGCCGTCATTGGCGTTGCGAATGCCCTGGTTCATGCCGCGGATCTGCGAGGTCATCGAGGCCGCGATGGCGAGGCCTGCGGCGTCGTCCTTGGCCGAGTTGATGCGCTTGCCGGTCGACAGGCGCTGCATGCTCTGCTGGAGCGAGGCGGTCGCCATGGTCGAGGCGTTCGACGCCCGGAGCGCTCCGATGTTGGTTCCGATAACAGTCATTTCGTGTCTCCGTATTGCCTGGCGATCCCCGCCGCCCCCTTTGGCGGAGGGCCGAGCCGCCACACTGGGTAACGACCGCCGGCGAAGGAGATTTAGGGGGCGCCTGTCGGGCACGTCGCTCACGCGCGTGGACGCGCGGTTGGCACAGGGCAAAAAATTGCCGCGCGGCCGGCAGACTTAACGATGGGTTTACCACCTTTCGGCCATTGAGCCTGCAAGGGGGAAATGCCGATGCGACCGATCTTTCCGTCAGCCACCGTGCGCCAGCAGAAATATGCGCTGATCTCGTCGCTGCGTGCGCAGGGGTCGCCGATCCGCTCGACCGAAACCGACACCCCGGGGCCGGACAGCGTGTTTCTGGTTGCGGAGGGTGAAACGCCGCCCGTGCCGGCGCGCTCGCTGATCGTCGCGTCCGAGGGGCGTCACCTGATTCCCTCCAGAGACGGCCGGCCGGCCCGGATCGCCTATGGCAGCGATGATGCCGCGATCGGCAGCGCCTTTGCCCGCGCGCTCGTCGCCGGCCCCGAGACGCCGACCGCGGCGGACCCCGAGAGCCTCGCGCTCTACGCGCTCGCCGAGCGCGTTGCGGCCGCCGACATCACCGTGCTCATCAACGGGCCGACCGGCACCGGCAAGGAAGTGCTCGCACGCACGATTCACCTCAATTCGACGCGCAAGGATGGGCCCTTCATTGCGATCAACTGTGCCGCGCTTCCCGAATCGATGCTCGAGGCATTGCTCTTCGGGCATCAGAAGGGCGCCTTTACGGGCGCATCGTCGGGCGGCGAAGGCTTCTTCCGGGCGGCGAATGGCGGGACGCTGCTGCTCGACGAGATTTCCGAGATGCCGCTCCATCTGCAATCGAAACTCCTGCGCGTCCTTCAGGAGCGGGAAGTCGTGCCGCTGGGCGCCGCGGTGCCCGAACCGGTCGACGTTCGCGTGATCGCCTGCGCCAACCGCGATCTTCAGGAAGAGGTCGCCGCCGGCCGTTTTCGCGCCGACCTTTATTATCGGCTGAGCGTTTTCCCGCTTGCGACGCGTCCGCTCGCCGAACGCCCGCAAGACATCCCCGCGCTGACCGCGGCGTTGATCCTGCGCCACGCCGGCACGCGCGATTCGGTGCCGTGGCCCGACGCATCCGCGATCGACGCGTTGGTGGCGCACGACTGGCCGGGCAACGTGCGAGAGCTCGAGAATGTCGTCCAGCGCGCGCTGCTGTTCGCCGCCGGCGACACGATCGACGCCAGCCACATCGTCTTCGACCGGGTCGGACCCGCGGCGTGCGCCGCACCTGCGAGGTCCGAAGCGCCCGATCGGCTGAGCAACGTCGTCCAGATGAGCGAATTCGCCCACATCCGCGAGACGCTCAAGGCGTGCGGCGGCAGCCGGATCGAAACCGCCAAGCGGCTCGGAATTTCGGAACGTACGCTGCGCTATCGCCTCGCCAAGGCGCGCGAACAGGGTGAGGATATCACCCGGGCGGCGTCGGCATGAGCGGCGTCGGCGGGATCGGCGGCGCCAGCGGCATCGACCGCGTGATGGCGCTGCGCGCGCAGATCCTCGAACGCAACGACGCGCTCCAGCGCGCCAATTCGGCGACCGGCGCCGGCGCTGCCGCGCCCGCCGGCCAGGCGAAGCCCGCCACCTTCGCCGCGACGTTCGAGGACGCGCTCAAGAGCGTCAACGACCAGCAGCAGCAGGCCGGCGCGCTTTCCGCAGCGTACGAGCGCGGCGAGACGATCGACATCGCCAAGGTGATGCTCGCGCGGCAGGAGGCATCGGTCGGCTTCGAGGCCACGCTGCAGGTCAGGAACAAGCTTTTGTCCGCCTACAAGGACATCATGAGCATGCCGGTATAATCGATGAGCACCGCCGTCACACCCGCCGCCGCGCCGGTTTTGCCCGAGCGCTTCGCCAACCCGTTGAAGCAGATCGGCACGATGCTGTCGCAGCCTGCCGTCAAACGCAGTCTGCCGCTGATCTTCATGGTCGGGCTGATCGCCGCCGCGGGGCTCGCCTGGGCGATGCTCTCGACCCCGCCGCAGCGCACGCTGTTCTCGGGGCTGCCCGATGCCGACAAGGCCGCGATCGTCCAGACGCTCGACCAGGCCAATATCGACAACGCCATCGACAATGGCACCGGCGCGATCACGGTCGCAAACGACGATTACAGCCGCGCACGGATGCTGCTCGCGAGCCAGGATCTGCCCAAGGCGGCGCCGGGCGGCTACGCGATCCTCGACAATCTGCCGATGGGCGTCAGCCGTGCGGTCGAAGGCGAGCGGCTGCGCCAGGCGCGCGAGACCGAGATGGCGCAATCGATCGAGGAGATCGACGCGGTCGCCGAGGCGCGCGTCCACCTCGCGGTGCCCGAACATTCGGTGTTCGTGCGCGACCAGGCGTCGCCCTCGGCCTCGGTGATCGTCAAGCTCCAGCCGGGCCGCGCGCTTTCGGACGCGCAGGTCCGCTCGATCGTGAACCTCGTTGCCTCCTCGGTGCCGGGCATGAAGCCCGACGACGTCACCGTGGTCGACCAGATGGGGACACTGCTCACCAAGGCCGACGGCAATGCGTCGGCGACGCAGGCGGGCAACGAACGCATCGCCTTCCAGCAACGCGTCGAGGACAAATACCGCGAGCAGCTCGTCCAGTTGCTTACGCCGCTTGTCGGCGCGGGCAATTTCTCGACCGAGGTGCAGGCCGACGTCAATTTCGACGAAACCCAGGCCGCGAGCGAAAGCTACAAGGATGGTGCGCTGCGTGCCGAGCAGGGAAGCTGGACGACCGCCTCGAAGGACGGCGAGGCCGCCGGCGGCATTCCGGGCATGCTGTCGAACACGCCGCCGCCCGCGAGCACCGTCACCGCGCCGAACCAGCAGCAGCAGCCGGCGCCGCCAGCGAATGGCACGCCTGCGGCCGCCGGTGCGCAGGCTTCGACAGCCGCTCCGGCGGCCGGTCCGATGCCGGACAGCATGAAGGCGAGCGACAATTATTCGCGCGATTACGCGCTCGGCAAGCAGGTCTCGGTGACGCGCCAAGCGCCGGGCGAGATCAAGCGGCTCTCGGTCGCGGTGCTGCTGCGCGATCCGGCGGAGGGCAAGCCGCGCGGCAAGGCCGAGCTCGCCGAGATAGAGAAATTGGTCAAGGCTGCGGTCGGCTATGACGCGAGCCGCAGCGACCAGGTGACGGTGATCAGCCGCAGCTTCGCCGGCGGCGCGGCATTCGACGATGCGCAACCCTGGTACGAGGCCGGCTGGCTGCCGATGGTCGCGCGCAACCTCACCGCGATCCTGATCGCGCTGCTGGTGCTGCTGCTCGGCGTCCGCCCGCTCGCCAAGGCGCTGCTCAAGAAGCGCGACGAAGCCGGTATCCGTGCCGCGCTCGGCCGCCCGATGGGAAGCCCCAGGGGGGAAGCCGGAACGGCCGGCGCCGAAGGCGTGACCGAAGTGAGCATCGACATGCTCGAAAGCAGCCGCGGCTATGACGACCGGGTCGGGCTGGTGCGCGGCTTCACCCGCGACAATCCCACCCGCGCGGCGCTCGCCGTGCGCGACATGATCAAGACGGAAGCACCGTGATGGAAACCGCGATGCGCAGCTATACCGGCGTCGAGCGCGCCGCAGTGCTGATGATGCTGGTCGGCGAGGAGGAAGCCGCCGCGATCCTCCAGAAGCTCGATCCCGAAGAGGTGCGCCAGCTCGGCAGCGCGATGTTCGCGGTCGCCGACGTCCGCGAAGACGAGGTCGAGACCGTGCTCGACGATTTCGTCGCCAAGGCACGCGAGCGCACCGCGATCGGGTTCGATCCGCGCCCGCAGATCGAGACGATGATGACGAGAGCGTTGGGTGCCGAAAAGGCCGAGAGCATTCTTGCGCGCATCATTCCCACGCAGGACGCCTGCCAGATCGATCTGCTCGACTGGCTCGAGCCCGGCGACATCGCGACGATCGTCGAAAAGGAGCATCCGCAGGTCGCGGCGCTCCTGATCGCCAATCTCGATCCGGCGGTGGGCGCCAAGGTGGTCGAGCTGCTCCCCGACGGCGCTCAGCCCGATATCATGCACCGCATTGCGCGGCTGGGGCCGATCACGCCCGAGGCGATCGAGATGCTCACCGCGTTGCTCGCCGGCCGCACGCAGGCGCGGCAACAGCCCGCCGGGCTCGTGCTCGGCGGCACGCGCGAGGCGGCGAAGATCATGTCGAGCGCGCGCAAGGCGACGGGCGAGCGCGTCATGCCCAAGCTCGCCAAGATCGATCGCGAGACGGCGAAGGCGATCGAGGAGGCGATGTTCGTCTTCGAGAACCTGCTCGAGATGGACGACAAGAATCTCGGCACCTTCATCCGCAACGTCGATGGCGACGTGCTCACCAAGGCGCTCAAGGGGGTCGACGAGGGGGTGCGCAACCGCTTCCTCGGCTGCATGTCGCAGCGCGCGGCCGACGGCATTCGCGACGAGATGGAGGCGCGCGGGCCGATGCGCCTCACCGAGGTGCTCGAGGCGCAGAAGACGATGATCCAGATTGCGCGCGCGCTTGCCAAGGACGGCACCGTCATGCTCGGCGGGGGCGAGGACGACTATGTCTGAGTTCACGGCCGGCTTCGCGAGCCGCCACGAGCTGGCGGCGCACATCCTCGCCCAGGCGTTCGCGCCGCGCGAGCACGATTTCTCGCCCGCCGACATCAAGAAGCGCGCAGGCGGCAAGGACAAGAAGGGCCCGGTCGGCTTCGCGCCGCAAGAGCCCGAGCCGAAGCATTTCGAACCGGCCGATCGCGACAAGAACCCGACCGAGGGCTGGGATCCCTTCGATCCCGAGCCGCATCAGGAAGACACCGGCTTCATCGATCCGGTCGCGGCCGCGCATGCCGCGGGCTATGCCGAGGGCAAGACCGCCGCGCTCGCCGAAACCGCGACCGAGGCGGCGCGCGATCGCACGCTGATCGAAGAGATTGCCGCGGCATTGGGTGACGCTGGCCGCTACGATCGCGAGCGGATGGCCGCGCGGCTGCGCCAGACGGTGCTCGCGCTCGTCACCCGGATCGTCGGCGAGACCGAGATCGACGGCGCGCTGCTCGCGCGGCGCATCGAAGCCGCGACCGACCTGCTCGCCGACGCCGCCGAATCGACGCTGCTTCGGGTCAACCCGGCCGATGTGCCGCTGCTCGAAGATCGCCTTCCCAAGAACGTGTTCGCGGCGGGCGATGCGGCGGTGAAGCGCGGCAGCTTCGTCCTCGAATCGGTATCGACGATCGTCGAGGACGGTCCCGATCTCTGGCTCGAGCAACTCGGGCAGGCGATCGATCGAATTGCGGTGCCGCCGCTGTGCTGAATCGCTTCACCGAAGATTATCTCGAGACGATCGGCGGCACGGATTTCGCGCCCAAGCCCAAGATTTCGGGTCGGCTTGCCTCATTCGACGGGTTGCTGATGGAGGCGGTGGGTCTCCAGCTTCCGGTCGGCACCGTCTGCGCGGTCGGGGGCGAGAACGGCGCGAGCCGCGTCGAGGCCGAAGTGATCGGCTTTCGCAACGGCCGCACGCTCTTGATGAATCTCGGCGGCCCAGCGCCGCTGCTTCCCAAATCGCCGGTGCGTCCGCTCGGCCCTCCCGGTGAAGCGGAGGTCGGCGCGGCGCTGCTCGGCCGCGTGGTCGACGGCGCGGGCAAGCCGATCGACGGGCTGGGACCGATCCGCGGCGCCGGGCGGTGGCCGCTCGCGGGCAAGCTCCAGAATCCCCTCGATCGGGGCCGCGTGCTGGAGCCGCTCGATGTCGGCGTGCGCGCGATCAACGGGTTGCTCACGATCGGCCAAGGCCAGCGCGTCGGCATCATGGCGGGATCGGGCGTCGGTAAATCGGTGCTCCTCGGCATGATCGTGCGCGCGGCGCAGGCCGACGTGGTCGTGATCGGCCTGATCGGCGAGCGCTCACGCGAGGTCGCCGACTTTCTCGAGACCAAGGTCGCGGGCGAGGCGCGCACGCGTTCGGTGGTGGTGGCGGTGCCCGCCAACCACTCGCCGGTGTTGCGCATCCGCGGCGCGCTCCGTGCCACCGCGATCGCCGAGGCGTTCCGCGCCGAGGGCAAGAAGGTGCTGCTCATCATGGATTCGCTCACCCGCGTCGCGCACGCCGGCCGCGAGATCGGGCTGGCGCTGGGCGAGGCGGCGAGCGCGCGCGGCTATCCGCCGAGCGCAATCGCGATGCTCCCCAATCTGATCGAGCGCGCGGGCACGTGTGTCTCGTCCGGCGGTTCGATCACCGCGATCTACACCGTGCTCGCCGATGGCGACGACGGCAACGACCCGGTTGTCGATTCGGCGCGATCGATCCTCGACGGGCATATTGTATTGTCGCGCCAACTCGCCGAGCGTGGCGTCTATCCAGCGATCGACCTCGGGCCCTCTGTGAGCCGCGTGATGACCGACATCGCCGCGCGCGACCATATCAAGGCTGCCCGCGTGCTCCGCCGCCACCTCGCGACCTACGAGGAGAATCGCGATCTCGTGCTGATGGGTGCCTATCGCTCGGGTGCCGATCCGGCGATCGACGCCGCGATCGCCTGCCACCCGGCGGTGATGGAATTTATCCGTCAGGACGCCGACGAGGTCGTGCCGCTCGCCGATGCCGTCACCGAATTGACGGGCGTGTTCGGAGATGGGTGATTTTGTTGAAAGCGGCACGGGTGCCGTGACTGCACAATGACTCAGCCGCGCAAGCTCGACCGTATCTTGCGTGTGCGCACGCTCCAGCTCGGGCTGACGCGCGCCGAAGAGGCGCGTGCGCAGGCCAAGGTGGACAGCGAGGGGGCGCTCAGGAACAGGATCGCGCAGCTTTCGGAAGGCGTCGCGCCGGCCTCGACGGGAGCCGACGCGCTGTCGTTCATGGCCGCGGCGCATTTTCGCGATCGGCTCCATCAGTCCGCCGCCGCCGCCGACGAGCGGCTGCGCGCCGCCAGGTCGGTGCTCGAGCGCGCGGGCGAGGCGCGCAAGCAGGCCAAGCGCGACCAGAGCGCGGTCGAGAAGCTGATCGCGCGCGACGATGCGGCGGCCGCGGTGAAGGCGTTGCGCGCGCTTGAGGAAGCGCCGCCGCTCAGAAAGATTCGGCACGATCCTTGCTGAGCTTCCGTCCGGCACCACGTCCGGACGGAAATTCCTGCTCATGATTTCAATTTCGCTCCCGCTGTCACCGACCGGGTCGCGCGCGCCCGGGAGCCCCGCGCCCACCGCGCCGCCCGGCGATTTCGCGCTCGCGCTTGCCGACATGCTGACGATTGCGGGGTTGGAAACCGCTCCGCCCATATCGCCTGCCGCGCCAACCGATCGGCAGGTTGCTGCCGTCCCCGGCAAGAGCGTGCCGGTGGATGCCGCGATCGATCCCTCGCTCGCCCAGCCTACCGGTCCGGACGGTGAGAGCGCGCCTGCCGCATCCGACCCGGTGGTGCTGTCCACGCGTGCCGCGCCGATCACCGCATCGTCGCAATCAGACGCCGCGATCGGCGACTCGCCGCTTGCCGTTGGGCGCGACCACCCTCCGAGACACGACCGCGGTTACATGCGCCGCAAGGAAGCGCTCGCCGCGCTGCCGCTGCCGATTCCGGCGGCGGTGTCGGCGCCGCTCGCCCCGCAGAAGGACGCGGGCACCTTGCCCGCCGGGCCGACGCCGAACCGACCTGAAGACCCCCGAGCGGCTCGCGACGCCAAGCAGGAACCGGGGCGTGCCGCCGATGCGATCACGACCATTCCGACAGACCAGTCGCTGATCCCGTTGCTGATCGTGCCTGTTGCAGCGGTGACCCGGGAACCCGCAGATTCGGCCGCCTTGTCGCAGCCGAAGCACCCGCATCCTGCCGTGGCGGAAAGCGCCCCCGCTGGTGCGCGCGATTGTGCATCGATGGCAGCCCCCGCGCCAATCGACCCGGCGCCGTCGGGAACGGGGCCGCTGCGCCCCGAACGTTTCCTCAAAACGAAGGTCGACGCGCGCGCCCGGATGCCGCTTGCGGCGGTGCATGCGGATCGACCCGACGCGGCGGTTGTGCAAACGGCTGATGCGCCCAAGCCCATTGCCGATACCGGCGTCCCCGGGCTGCCAAGACTGGAGCCGGGCACCAGGGAAACGCGCTTTTCGGGCAGCGCGATCATCGCGCCTCCGCAGGCCCGCACCGACACCCGGCCAACGATTGCTGCACCCCCGAACAAGACGCAGCCCGCCACGAAGCCGGTCGACGGAAGCATCGTCCCGCCCGTTCTCGCCCGCGTCATGCGCGCCGATCGGCCTGCGGCGAATCTGGAGCCGCGCGCTGCACCGAAGCTGATCCCGGAAGGTGTTCCGGGCTCGATTCGTGCAGCGACGAGCTCCGCCGAAGCACTGCACTGGCCCTTCCCGGCGGCGGCTGCTCCGGGGTCCGAATCGCGAATCGCTGGAGCCACGCCGGAAGCGGCCCGATCCGTACCGGCCGAGGCGGCTCGTCCGGCCGGCCTGCGCGATCCGGCGGCGTCCACCGTACCGGCACCTGCGATCCGAGCGCCGGCGTCCGTCGATGTGCAACAGGCAACTCCCGTATCTTCACCGGCCCCGCTCGTTTCGCGCGCGCAGGACGGATCCGGACACCTGGCCGGCGAGGGCGCGACATCCGCGTCGATTCGGCCCGCCGCGCCGGTGGCCCGGCCGATCTCCATCGTTCCGCCCGCCGCTGCGCCGATCGTGGCGCTGTTCGGCGAGCCGCGGCCGATCAGCCCGCGCGCGCCTCGCGCCGTTGGTTTGGTCGACGCGCCTGCGGGGCTCGCGGGCACGCTGGCGACGGCGCACACGGCACCCCCGATCCAACCCGTCGCCGAAGCGCAGCGTACGCCGCTCGATATGCGGCGCGACGATTGGACGCAGGCGCTGATCGACCGGATCGACACGCTCCGCGACGCCGCCAACGCGACCGACACGCGCATCAGGCTGGTGCCCGACGCGCTCGGCAAGATCGACGTCTCGATGCGCAAGGATGCGGATACCGTCCACGTCACCTTCACCGCCGATGTGCCGGCAACGCGGGCGATGCTCGCCGATGCGCAGCCGAAGCTCGCCGACCTTGCCCAGCAGCGCGGGCTACGGCTCGGCCAATCCTCGGTCGATGCCGGTGCGAGCGGCGATGGTCAGCAGCGCCAGGCGCCGGCGCCTTCCACCCCCACCCGCCCCGCACGCGCCTCCGCGCGTGACGAAGCGATCACCGAAACCGGCCGTGTGGCCTGAATGCCAGGGAATTGACCAATGAGCGACGACACAGAGACCAAGGCGCCCAAGAAGAAGGGCGGGATGAAGAAGATGCTGATGATCGGCGTGGCGCTGATCGCGCTGATCGGCGGCGGTGTCGGCGCGGGGCTCTATGCGGCCTCGTCGGGGCTGATCGGCGGTGCCGCGGCAGCGGCGCCCGAGGAGAACGGTCCGCATCTCGTGCCCAAGAGCGAAGAGAAGCGCGCGTCCGCATCGGGCGAGGGCGAGGGTCATGGCGAATCGGGCTCGGGCGGCCACGGCGAATCGACCCCGCTCGGCACCGGCGGCGACAAATACGCCTCGACCTATTACCCGATGGAGAAGGAGTTCACCTCCAACCTCCGCGACAGCGCGCACTACGTCCAGATCGGGCTCGCGGTCTCGACCCATTACGACGAACGCGTGATCGAGAATCTGCGCACGCACGAGATTCCCGTGCGCTCGGCGGTGCTGATGACGCTCGGCGATGCGACCGAGGAGGATGTGTTCAGCTCCGAGGGCAAGAAGCGACTCCAAGCCAAACTGGTGAACGCGATCAACGGCGTGCTCAAACAAAAAGAGGGCTTCGGGGGGATTGGTAACGTCTACTTTACCAATTTCGTTGTTCAGTGACCGGGCATGGTTAACAGCCCTTCAACCACGGCAGCGGCCGACCGGCGTGAGCGCCCGCGCGACAGCGCGGAAGCGCCGCGCGCGTTCGGCGTCGCCAACCTCAATCCGTTCGGGGACCTGCACACGATGCAGCACCTGTCGGCGCGACTGGCGCGGTCGCTGCGTGGCGTGTTCGAGCCGCTGCTGCGAGTCGAAACGCGGGTCTGGGCCGAACCGCTGATCGTCCAGCGTTTCGCCGACTACCGCGCCGAACGCCCCGAAGGGCTGACCGCCTGGGTGCCGCTCCGGATCGCACCCGGCAGCGGTCAGGCGCTGATGGTGCTCGATGCGGGCTTCGTGCTCGAAATGCTCGATCTCTTCTTCGGCGGCTCCGGTGCGGTTCCCGCGAGCCTGCCCAGCGAATTCTCGCCCGCCGCCGAGATGATGGCGGGCCGCGTCGCGCGCGCGCTCGCCGCGCCGCTCGCCACCGCGTGGGAGCCGCTGGTGCGGCTCGGCTTCGAGGCGGGCCATGTCGAGGCGAACCCCGCGATGCTCTCCGATCTCGACGGCGAGGACGCGATGGTCGTCACCCGCTTCGGCATCGATGCTGGCACGCGCGAGCATCGCCGGCTCGATCTCGTCTATCCGGTCGCCGCATTGAAGCCGCACACGCTGTCGCTCACCGGCAAGGTCCACACCAAGAGCGCCGAGCCCGAGCCCGAATGGCGCAGCAGCCTGACGCGCGCGACGATGAACGTGAAATTCCCCGTCCGCTCGGTGCTCGCCGAGCCCATCATCTCGCTCGCGCGGCTGATGGAGCTCAAGGAAGGCGACATCATCCCGATCAGCTTCGGCCCTGAAGTGCCGGTGATGATCGGTACCGACAAGTTCGGCGCCGGCACCGTCGGCACGTCCAACGGGCGCGCCGCGATCCGGCTCAACTCGATCGTCCGCATTCAGGAGGAAAATTTCCGATGAACGACATGACGGGCGGCATCCCCGCCGACGGCGCGGTCGCCGCCAATTTCAAGCTGCTCCAGGATGTCGACGTCAAGCTGACGGTCGAGATCGGATCGACCCAGCTCAGCTTGCGCGAATTGCTCGCGCTCGGCGAATCGAGCGTGATCGAGCTCGACCGGCAGGCCAACGAGCTGCTCGACGTCTTCGTCAACGGTACGCTGATCGGCCGCGGCGAGGTGGTGACGGTGGGCGAGCGCTTCGGCGTTCGCATGACCGAGCTCGTCTCCCCCGAAAAGCGCGGCAAGGCCTGATCCTCCATGATGTGGTCCTACATCCTCAAGCTGGTCGTGCTGCTGCCGCTCGTCTGCGGCTTGATGATCGGCTGCCTGTATCTGTGGCGCCGCCTCGAGGCGCGAATGCCGGGCCAGCCCGCCAACCGCATGCTCGCGGTCAAGGAAACGATGATGATCTCGCCCGGGCTCAAGCTCGCGGTGCTCGAGTTCGAAGGCAAGAAACTCCTCGTCTCGGTCGGCCGCGGCGGGGTGACGCTGATCGACCGGGGCGGACAATGAGCCAGCCTTCGGTGCGCCGCCTGCGCAACGATTCGCCGTCCTTGTTCAGTGCGCCCAGATCGCGCCCGAGCGGCGGGGGCCTGACGCTTGGCCGATTGGTCCTCATGGTGCTCGCGCTGGTGCTCGTTGCGACGATCGCGGCGCCCGCCTTCGCGCAAACCGCGCCGATCGCGCCCGCGGCTGCGCCCGCGACGCCCGGCGTCGGCGACGCGATCGACCGCGCGCTGGGCGATCTCGGCGCCAGCTCGACCGCGAACCAGGGCGACGCCCCGCTCGCGCTCAGCCTGCAGATCCTCATCATCATGGGGCTGCTCACGATCCTGCCCGGCATCCTGCTGATGATGACGAGCTTCACGCGGATCATCATCGTGCTCGCGATCCTGCGCCAGGCGCTGGGCTTGCAGCAGACCCCGCCCAACCAGGTGCTGATCGGCCTCTCGCTTTTCCTGTCCTTTTTCGTGATGTCGCCCGTCATCTCGCAAATGAACACGACTGCGATCCAGCCCTATTCGGCCGGCCAGATCGGCGCGACCGAGATGATCAAGACCGCGGGCGCGCCGCTCCACGAGTTCATGATGAAGCAGACGCGCACCAAGGACGTGACGATGTTCGCGCAGATGGCCAAATCCGGCCCCTATGCGTCGCCCGCCGACGTGCCGTGGTCGGTGGCGCTCCCGGCCTTCGTGACGAGCGAACTCAAGACCGCGTTCCAGATCGGCTTCCTCATCTTCCTGCCCTTCATCGTCATCGATCTCGTCGTCGCGACGGTGCTCATGTCGTTGGGCATGATGATGCTTTCGCCGACGATCATCTCGCTGCCGTTCAAGCTATTGCTGTTCGTCCTCGTCGACGGCTGGGCGCTGACGATGGGCAGCCTCGCCAATTCATTCGTGACCTGAGATGGGCGCCGACTATTTCCTGACGGTCGCGCACGAGGCGATGTGGGTGCTCGCGCTCGCCGCGGCGCCGATCCTGATCCCCGTCCTGCTCGCCGGCCTCATCATCGGGATGATCCAGGCGGCGACCTCGATCAACGAGCAGACGCTGTCGTTCATCCCGAAGCTGATCGTCACCGCGGTCTCGATCCTGATCTTCGGCAGCCTCATCATGGGCCTGCTCGCCGATTTCACGCTCGGCATCTACGACCGCATCCCGGATCTGGTGCAGTAGCCGTGCTCGGCTTCGGCCTTGCGATCGAGCCCCAGCTCTGGGCGCTGATCTTCGTGATGGTGCGGATCGGAGCGGCGTTCATCGCGGCGCCGGTGTTCGGCGCGGTTTCGGTGCCGCTGCCCGTGCGGATCGCGCTGTCGGGTGCGATCGGCGTGCTCGTGCTCGGCACGCATCCGGTGACCCCGCCCGGCGAGGTGTTCGCCCTCGCGACCTTCCTGTCGATCGCCGCCGAGGCGCTGGTCGGGCTCGCGATCGGCTTCATCATTCAGATCGCGTTCGCAGCCCCGCTGATCGCGGGCGAGATCATCGGCAATTCGATGGGGATCGGCTTCGCCTCGATGATCGACCCGCAGACCGGCCAATCGAGCGCGGCGCTCAGCAACTTCCTCTCGACGATGCTGACCCTGCTCTTTCTCTCGGTAAACGGCCACCTGGTGCTCGTCGACATGCTGGTGCGCAGCTACGACGCGATGCCGCCCGGCGCGGCGTGGATGGCGCCCGAGCGGCTCAAGGACATCGCCTTTTTCGGCGGATACGCCTTCGCGGCGGGCTTCCTGCTCGCGCTGCCGGTCGGCTTCCTGCTGCTGTGCCTCAATCTCATCGTCGGCATGCTCTCGCGCTCGGCGCCGGCGCTCAATCTGTTCGCGATCGGGTTACCGATGAGCCTAGCGGTGGGTGTGATCGCCCTCGCGATCGCCTTCCCCGCGATGGGCGACTACATGATCGTCATCGTCGATGAAGGCCTGAGCGCCGCGCAGAACCTGGTGTTCGGCTGATGGCGGAGGATTTCGGCGAAAAGACAGAAGCGCCGACACCGAAGCGCAGGCGCGATGCGGCGAAAGACGGCAACATCCTCAAGTCGCGCGAGTTCGCGACGGCGCTCGTGGTGCTCGCCGGCTGCGGCTGGATGGCCTTTTTCGGTCCGTCGCTGCTCAACGCCTGCAAGGCACTGATGACCGCGAGCTTCCAGTTCGGCCACGGCGACATCGAGGATTTCGAGCCCTTCCGCCCGTTCCTCGAGGCCGGATGGAAGCTCGCGCCGTCGCTCGCCAGCCTGTTCGCGATCACCGTGCTGGCCGGAATCGCGAGCCAGGTGGGGCTTGGCGCCTTCCAGTTCAACGCGGGCCTGCTCGCGCCCAAGGCGGCGCGGATCAATCCCGCCTCCGGGCTCAAGCGCATCTTCGGCCCGCAAGGCTGGATCGAACTCGGCAAGTCGCTGCTCAAGGTGACGCTTCTCGCCGCGATCGGCGCGTACATGCTGCTCGCGGCCGGGCACAGTTCGATCGGCATGGCGGGCACCGACGTCCACCGCGCGGTCGCGACGCTCGGCTCGACGCTGATGGGCATCCTGTTCGCGATGGCCGCCGGCCTCGCGCTGATCGCCGCGATCGACGTGCCGATCCAGATCGTTCGCCTCCTGGCCAAGCTCAGGATGAGCAAGCAGGAGGTGAAGGACGAGCACAAGGAGGCCGAAGGATCGCCCGAGGCCAAGGCCGCGATGCGCGCGCGCCAGCGCCAGATGGCGAAGCGCTCGGTCCGCCAGGCGGTGGCAAGCGCGCATGTCGTGCTCACCAACCCCACGCACTTCTCGGTGGCGCTGCGCTACGACCGTTCGACCGATCAGGTCCCGGTCGTCGTCGCGAAGGGCCGCGGCGTGACCGCACTCGCGATTCGCGAGGTTGCCGCCGAGACGGGGGTGCCCGTGCTCGAATATCCCGCGCTCGCGCGTGCGCTCTATTATACGAGCCGGGAGAACCAGGAAATCCGCGACGACCTCTACATGGGAATCGCGACGGTGCTGGCCTTCGTCTTCAATCTCAACGCCGAGGCCGGGGGCAGCCCGCCGTCGATCGCCGTGCCGCCGAGCGCGCGCTTCGACGAGAACGGCGTCCGGCAGAGCTAAACAATTCCGCCGCACGGTCGCTCATTGGGATAGCGCGAAAAGGGGCTTTCGGATGACCACGACCAGTTCGACCAATCCGACCGCCTCTGCCACCGCGCAGATCCTGAGCTCGCTCAAGACCGGCTCCGGGATCGATACGGGCAGCCTGGTGAGCTCGCTGGTCGATGCCCAATATGCAATCAAGCGCGACCAGCTTTCGGTCCGCACCGACACGCTCAACACCAAGATTTCGGACGCGGCCTCGCTCCTGAGCGGGATCAAGGGCTTCTCCTCGTCGCTTCAGACGCTCGTCAAGACCGGCTCGCTTGCCACCCAGCCGACCAGCTCGAACAGCGGCGTGCTGACGGTGAGCGCATTGTCGGGCGCGCAGCTTGCAGGGCTCTCGGCCTCGCTCGAGGTGACCCAGCTCGCGACCGCGCAGACGAGCGCGAGCGACTATGTCGCCGACCGCACCGCCGCGATCGGCACCGGCACCTTCACGCTCACCTTCGGCACCGCGACCGTCTCCAATGGGTCGATGACCGCCTTCACCGCGGGCAGCGGCACGCCGGTGGATATCGCGATCGATGCCGATCATGCCAGCCTCGATGGCATTGCCGAGGCGATCAACGCCGCCGATGCGGGCGTCACCGCGACGATCGTCACCGATTCGGGTGGCGCGCGACTGATGCTCAAGAGCACCACCGGCGCCGAGCAGGCGTTCACGCTTACCGCCAGCGCCACCTCGGACCCGGCGCTCGCCGCATTCGACGTCGGCGTCGGTGCGAGCGGCTCGACCATCGGCACCGCGGCGCAGGATGCGATCGTGGTGCTCGACGGGATCTCGGTAACGCGCAGCAGCAACGCGATCGACAACCTGATCGCGGGCGTGAAGATCGATCTCGTGTCCGCCTCGCCCGGCAAGCCGGTCGCGATCGGCAACCACCGGCCGATCGACGATCTCGAGCAGGTCGTCACCGACTTCGTCGATACCTACAATCAGCTCCAGGGCATCGTCAAAGCCGACATCAATCCGGTTTCGGGCTCGCTTTCGCGCGATACCGCCGCGCGCACGCTGATGACCTCGCTCAGCCGGCTCACGCTGAAGTCGCTCAACAGCGGAGCGCCCGCGGGTGCGCCGACCACGCTCGCGGAGCTCGGTGTCACCACCAATCGCGACGGCACGCTGAGCGTCGATGCCGACCGGCTCCAGAAGGCGCTGACCGACTGGCCGGACGTCGTCGAGGCGATGTTCGCCGATGACGGTGCCACGAGCGATGATGGCCTGCCCGAGGCGCTCAGCGCGATCGCCGATGCGGCCGGGGACAGGGAATACGGCCTCGTCGCGAGCCAGGAAACGTACAGCGACACGCTCGGCGCCATTGCCGACCAGCAGGACCGCATCGAGG
>CAMLGC010000040.1 GCA_946479505.1 uncultured Sphingomonadaceae bacterium | reverse complement strand
GGCAACAAGCACCTCAAGTCGGACAAGATCACCAAGGAGATCAAGCTCGCCCCGCGTCAGATCTTCACGCGCACCGCCGTCAGGCAGGATGTGGCGCGGATCATCGAGCTCTATCGCCGCGAGGGCCGCTTCGCCGCGAATGTCCAGCCGCAGATGGTCGCGCTCGACCAGAATCGCGTCGACGTCATCTTCGAGATCAGCGAAGGCCCCAAATCCAAGGTCCGCCAGATCAACATCATCGGCAACGAGGTGTTCGACGACGGCGATCTGCGCGGCCAGATGGCGACCAAGGAAGCGCGCCTGCTGACGATCCTGAGCCCGAACACGAGCTTCGACCAGGACCGCATGGCGTATGACCAGCAAAAGCTCCGGCAGTTCTATCTGACGCAGGGCTATGCCGATTTCCGCGTGACCTCCGCGGTCGCCGAGCTGACGCCCGACAAGCGCGACTTCATCATCACCTACGTGGTCGAGGAAGGACCGCGCTACAAATTCGGCGACGTCACGGTCGACAGCAACATCCGCGATTTCAGCAACGAGCGGCTCGCCGCCGCGCTCCCCTTCAAAAAGGGCGACTGGTACAACGCCAAGGCGGTCGAGGACGCGATCGACACGCTCAAGGAAACCGCGGGTCTCGTCGGCTATGCGTTCGCGGAGGTCGATCCCGAATTCGACCGTGATCGCGAAGACCTCACGATGGGGATCAATTTCCACATCGGCCAGGCGCAGCGCACCTATGTCGAGCGGATCGACATCAACGGCAACACCAACACGCAGGACAAGGTGATCCGGCGCGAGATGCGGCTTGCCGAGGGCGACGCCTTCAACAGCTTCCAGATCAAGCGCTCGCAAGACCGCATCAACTCGCTCGGGTTCTTCCAGGACAAGTTCGAGATCAAGCAGGTGCCGGGATCGTCGCCCGACCGGATCGTGCTCGAGGCCAATGTCGAAGAGAAATCGACCGGCGAGATCCAGCTTTCGGCGGGCTATTCGAGCCTCGAGAAGTTCATCATCCAGGCCGGCATCACCCAGCGCAACTTCCGCGGGCGCGGGCAGGAGCTGCGCGCGAGCGTCAATTGGTCGTCCTATTCGAAGTCGGTCCAGCTCGGCTTCACCGAGCCCTATCTCTTCGACAAGGCGATCGCGGTGGGCGCGGATATCTTCCGGCGCGACTACAATTCGTTCAACTATCTCGGCAGCGATCGGCAGACGACCTACAGCCAGGTTTCGACCGGCTTCCAGCTTCGCGCGGGCATTCCGCTCACCGAATATTGGTCGCTCGCCGGCCGCTACCAGCTTTCGTACGACGAGGTCAGCCTCGACAGCCAGTTCTTCACCAACGGCGAATGCGATCCGCTCAAGGCCGGGCGCTATCTGTGCGATTCGCTCGGCAATCGCATCACCTCGTCGATCGGCTATTCGCTCATCAACGACAGCCTCAACAGCCGCCTGCGGCCCACCGCCGGCACGCGGCTCGTCTTCAGCCAGGATTTCGCGGGGCTGGGCGGCGACGTCAAATATGTTCGCACCCGCGCCGAGGCGAGCAAATACTGGAACGTGGGCGGCGGCTTCATCTTCTCGCTGCGCGGCGAAGGCGGCTACATCTTCTCGCTCGAGAAGAGCCGCGGCCCGGGAATCGACAAGGTCCGCATCATCGATCGCTTCTATCTGGGCGAGCCCCAGTTTCGCGGCTTCGACATTCGCGGCATCGGTCCGCGCGTGAAGCGCATTCCGTACACGGTCGACGAGGACGGCAACCAGGTCCTCGTCACCGACAAGAAGCGCATCTATGACGACGCGCTGGGCGGCAAGGCCTATTATCTCGGCCATGCCGAACTCGAGATTCCGCTCGGGGCCGGCGCGCAGGAGCTTGGGCTCCGGCCGTCGATCTTCATGGATGTGGGGGCGCTGTTCGGCGTCACCCGGCCGCTGCCGACCGCGACCTTCCCGACGCATGTCGACGAGGACGGCAACGTGATCGTCGATCCGATCGTCAACCCCGTGCTCGATGGCGAAGGCCGCCCGCTGTTCATCGTGCCGACCGACGCCGCCGCCAATGCGGGTCTCGTCACCACGTGCATGACCGGATTTGCAAATACGTTCGGAGGGGCATGCTCGGGCACCTCGACCAACACCGCTTATACGACCTCGATCGCTCCGTTCCAGGAGCGCTTCCTCGGCGATACGTGGAAGCCCCGGCTCTCGATCGGCATCGGCGTCAACTGGAACTCGCCCTTCGGCCCGTTGCGGATCGATATCGCCAAGGCGCTGCTGCATCAAAAGGGCGACGATACCAAGCTCATCACTTTCAACGTAGGTGGACAATTCTGATGACCAATCTCAAGACCTTCCTGGCCGCGATCGCGATCGCAACTCCGGCGCTCACGATCGGCGCGAGCGCGGCGCACGCGCAGGTTGCCGGCATCGCCGTCGCCGATCCCGAGGCGGCGGTTGCGAACACCCGCGCCTGGGCGACCGCCAAGCAACAGATCGAGACGACGTACAAGACGCAGCTCGACCAGGCCGAAAGTCGCCGCCTGGCGATCGCGACCGAGCTCAAGCCGCTTTATGATGCGTTCGAGACGGCGCGTAAGGCGGCCAACCCCAACCAGGCCTCGCTGACCACGCAGCTCCAGACGATCCGCCAGAAGGAAGCGGCGGGCAAGCAGCAGCTCGCGCAGCTTCAGGCGCCGGCGGCGCGTGCGCAGGCCTATGCGCTCGAGCAGATCAGCAGCCACCTCGACGCGGCGGTCCAGGCCGTGGTTCAGCAGAAGAAGGTGAGCCTGCTGCTCCGCCCCGACGCGGCGTTTTTCGCGCAGCCGAGCGTCGACATCACGCCGGCGATCACCGCCGAGCTCGACCGCACCGTGCCGAGCGTGAGCATCGCGGCGCCCGCCAACTGGCAGCCCGGCCAGCAGCAGGCGGTAGCCGCCGCCGCCCCGGCGCAGACCCAGCAGCAGGGCCGGTGAGCGAGAGCGACACCGCCGACGTCCGCCCCGCCATCGGCCCGCTCGATATCAAGCGGGTGATGGCGGCGCTGCCGCATCGCTACCCGATGCTGCTCGTCGACCGGGTCGAGGAGATCGTCCCCGACCGGTCGATCGCCGCCATCAAGGCGGTGACGATCAACGAGGGCTTCTTCGCCGGCCATTTCCCCGGCCGGCCGATCATGCCCGGCGTGCTCATCGTCGAGGCGCTGGCGCAGGCGGCGGGCATCCTCGCGGTCGAATCGCTCGGACTCGCGGGTTCGGGCAAGCTCGTCTATTTCATGGCGATCGACGGCGCGAAGTTCCGCATGCCGGTCGAGCCGGGCGTGCTGCTCCGGCTGGAGGTCGAATTCATCCAGAAGCGCGCGACCGTCTGCAAATTCGCCGGCCGCGCGCTGATCGACGGCAAGCTGGCGGCACAGGCCGATTTCACCGCGATGATCGCCGATCCGCCCACCGCCTGAGGCTTGCCCTATCTTCGCGCGCCGTATAGAGGCTCGCGCTTTCCCGGGTGCTGGTCGGAAACCAGCGCCGCACATGGAGAATTCCCGTGAAAAACGACACGCATCCCGATTACCACACAATCAAGGTGCAGATGACTGACGGCACCGTGTTCGAGACGCGCTCCACCTGGGGCAGCGAAGGCGACACGCTGGCGCTCGACATCGATCCCACCTCGCACCCTGCCTGGACCGGCGGCAACCAGCGGCTCGTCGATTCGGGCGGTCAGGTCGCGCGCTTCAACAAGCGCTTCGGCGGGCTGTCGCTCGGCCGCAAGTAATCGGCTCTGCGCGGCGCATCGTTAACCGCGCATTATCCTTGGCAGCATAGGCTTTCCCACGTTCCGACGAAGGGAAGGCCATGCTCGCCGCCGAATTCGAACCCGCCGAGATGCTCGGCCGCCGCCGCAGCTCGCGCGCGCCGGTTTCGCTCGATGCGCGCATCGGGCGGGGCGGGCTCGAGCGGGCGCTCTGCCGGGTGGTCGATCTCTCGGTCCACGGCGTGCGGCTCGAAACCTATTCGGCGCTCAAGCGCGGCGCGATGATCTGGCTCACGCTTCCGCATGTCGGTCAGGTGATCGCCGACGTCTCCTGGGCGACCGACTTTTCAGCGGGCTGCGAATTCCACACCCCGCTCGCGCAGGAGAGCTTCGACGCGCTCGTGGAGCTCGATTCGACGCTCGGCCGCCAGTGATTCCCGCGAAGCGCGTTCCAGCATGAACATCGGATCGGCCGCGCGGTATCGGCCGGCGCGCGCGCGTCGCCTATAACGATGGTGGGCACATCCTGTGGAGCGGCGCCGGCTGCGCCGCGTCAGCCCGGGCTCGCCACTTTCATCAGCACGAGCCCCCCAATGATGAGCAACGCCGCGAGCACCCTGAGCGCGCTCGCCGACTCCCCCAATACGACGATCCCGACGATGAAGGCGCCGACCGCGCCGATCCCCGTCCACACGCCATAGGCGGTCCCCAGCGGCAGCGACCGCATCGACCAGGCGAGCAACCCGACGCTCACCGCCATCGCGCCCGCTGTCACCAGCGATGGCCACAGCCGCGTGAACCCTTCCGACTGCTTCATCGCGAATGCCCACACGACCTCGAACAGCCCGGCGACGATGAGAATGATCCATGCCATCGGCGCGTCCTTATCAATGCTGCGGCGCCGTCGCGAACGGTCGCTGTCGATCGGTGTCGGGAAGTTGTCCTCACATGTTGGTCTGGTCGGGCGGCACGCCTTCGGGCAACCGCGCGGCGCATGTCGGCTCCTTGCGCAGGATGTCCTCGGCGCCGAGGCCGTAGCACGTCATCGAGATCGACCCCATGGCATATCCCCGCACCAGGGCTTCGGCGGAGCTGCCCTCTGCGCCGGCGAGCCCGGCAAGATAGAGCAGCGGGATGAAATGATCCGGTGTCGGCACCGCCAGATGGAAATCGGGGTGTTCGGTCAGCTTCAGGATGTCGCTCGGCTCCGTCGCGAGTTGGTCGACCACTGCATCGTCGAAGCGCTCCGCCCAGTCGAAGGCGGCATCGGGCTGATTCCATTGCACACGTCCGAGATTGTGGACGACATTGCCGCTGCCGAGAATCATCACTCCTCGATCGCGCAGCGGCGCCAATCGGGTCGCCAGATCGAGATGGTATTCGAGCGGGCGCAGCGCGTTGATGGAAAGCTGCACCACCGGCACGTCCGCGCCGGGATAGAGGTGCGCGAGAACCGACCAGGTGCCATGATCGAGGCCCCATTGGTCCTGATCGAGCCCCATCCAGAGCGGCTTCACGATGTCGGCGACCTCCTGCGCCAGATCGGGCGCGCCGGAGGCGGGATAGTCGAAATCGAACAGCTTCTGCGGGAAGCCGTAAAAATCGTGGATCGTCCGCGGCGTTGGCATTGCCGTTACCGCGGTCGCCCCGAAATACCAGTGCGCCGAGATCACGAGGAGCGCCCTTGGCCGGGGCAGATGGCGCCCGAATGCCCGCCACGCCTCGGTATAGCCGTTCTGCTCGAGCGTGTTCATGGGGCTTCCGTGGCCCACGAAAAGGGCTGGCATCCTGTCCATTTTCGGCTCCGGCCTGTTGCCTGGTCGAGCAACGATCGCACGTATCGAAGGATGCGATCAAGCCGGCGGAAGCGGTGGGATTCGAACCCACGAACGGCTTGCACCGTTGGCGGTTTTCAAGACCGCTGCCTTCAACCACTCGGCCACGCTTCCAGCGCATGCGCATAGGGCCGGTGCGGCGATTTGTGCAAGCGGTGGGATATGGGGGGTTCATGTCGGCGGTCGAGTGTGGCAAGAATCGACGCATGTGGGGTTTTGCGTGCGTATCGCGTTGGATGAGGCTGGCCGGAGCGGCCGTCGTGTGCCTGGGAATGGGCGGATCGGCGGTCGCGCAGACCGAGGCGGGCTTCCAGGATTATCTCGGCACCTTGCGCGCGCAGGCCGCCGCGGCGGGCGTCAGCCAAGGGACGATCGCCGCGGTCTTCCCGACGCTCACCCTGAACGAGCGCGTGATCGAGCTCGACCGCGGCCAGCCCGGCGGCAATCCGAACGCGCCGATCCCGATGTTCGCGCCCTACAAGGCCAAGCACGTCGATGCCGCGCGCATCCGCCGCGGTCGCGCCGCCTGGCTCGAGAACCGCACCAAGCTCGCGCGGATCGAAGCCGAGACGGGCGTTCCCGAATCGATCATGGTTTCGATCTGGGGGCATGAGACCAACTACGGCGGCTTCATGGGCGGATTCGATCTGCCGCGATCGCTGGCGACGCTCGCCTATGAGGGGCGCCGGCGCGAATTGTTCTCGAACGAGTTCGTCGCCGCGCTCGAGATGATCGATCGGGGCGTGCCGCGCGCGACGCTCGAGGGGAGCTGGGCGGGGGCGACCGGCGGCCCGCAATTCCTCCCTTCGGTCTATCTCCGCCTCGCGCGCGACGGCGATGGCGATGGCCGGGCCGATATCTGGCACAGCGACGCCGACACGCTCGCCTCGATCGCCAACTATTTCGTCAATGCCGGGTGGCGGCCGGGCCAGCCCTGGGGTTTTGCGGTCTCGACGCCGGCGGGCCTCGATCGATCGGCGCTCGTCAACCATACGACCTCGCCGCGCTGCCCGCGTGTGTTCGAGCGGCACAGCGAATGGAAGACGGTGGCCGAATGGCGCGCGCTGGGGCTGGTGCCGCAGGGCCGCGCCTGGCCCGCGGACGATGCCATGCTCGCGACGCTGCTCGAGCCCGACGGCCCCGATGCCACGGCCTATTTGCTCACCGGCAACTACCGTGTCATCCTCGATTACAATTGCTCGAATTTTTACGCGCTGTCGGTGGGGCTGTTGGCGGATGCAGTGGAACATTAAAGGGGTCGTCCTGCTCGCTGCGGCGAGTGGATGGGGAGCTCAGGCGCAGGATCTGCCGCCCGCGCCGTCCAATCCGGTCGCGGCGCCCGCGCCCGTCCTGCCCGACGGCGTCGAAGCGACCGGACCGGCAGGAACCTCGGGTGCCGCCAAGCGGTACGACACGGTCGGCTATGCCGGTGTCGGCGCGGGCGGAGGAACGGCGGTGACCGCGACAAGCGGCATGCTTCCCCTCGGTGCCTTCGCCGAGGTGACCGCGCTCGACACCGGCACGACGATCCTGCTTCGCATCGCCGAGGGCAGCCCCGAGCGCGCCGATCGTCTGATCGCGCTGTCGCCTGCGGCCGCGCGCCTGCTCGGGATCGGCGGCGCGGCGGCCGCCGTGCGGGTGCGCGAGGTCGACGCGCCGGACGTCGATGCGGTGGCGCTGCGCGAGGGCCGCGCTGCATCGGCGCGAATGGATGCGCCGCCGGTGCTGCTCGTGGGGCTTCGCAAGCTGCTCGATGCGAAGAAGGCGCCCGCGGCGGCGACCGAGACAGCCGCAGCCGGCAAGGCGACGACCCCGGCCAAACCGGCTCCGGCTCCAGCCACCAAACCGCCCGCTGTCGGGCCGAGCGCGGGAGGTGACTACCAGGTCCAGGTCGCAGCTTTCTCGACCCGCGACCGCGCCGATCGCGTCGCCAAGGCCATCCACGGTTCGGTCCAGCCCGCCGGTCGCTATTTCCGCGTCCGCCTCGGCCCGTTCAAGACCCGCGCCGATGCGGATCGCGCGCGTGACGCCGCCGCCAAGCGCGGCTATGGCGATGCACGCGTCCTTACCGACGATTAAACCTCCATTCCAAGGTTCACGGATATTTCATGAAGAAGCTGTTCGCCGCCTCGCTCGCCGCCATCGCCATTTCGTACCCGACCGTCGCCGCGGCGCCGCCGTTCGAGACGCCCGCGCCGATCGCCTTCATGAAGGATCTGTCGTCGGACACGGTGCTCTACGCCAAGAACCCCGATCAGCGCATCCCGCCGGCGTCGCTCGCCAAGATGATGACGGTCTATCTCGCGTTCGACATGATCCGGCAGAACCGTGTGCAGCTTGACCAGATGATTACCGTCCGGCCCGAAACATGGGAAAAATGGCACGGTCCACAAGCGGGTTCGACGATGTTTCTGTCACCGAATCAGAAGGTGAGCGTCGCCGATCTGCTTTCCGGCATTATCACCGTGTCGGGCAACGATGCCTGCGTCGTGCTTGCCGAAGGATTGTCGGGCACCGAACAGGCCTGGGTTTCGCAGATGAATGCCGAGGCCAAGAAGCTCGGTATGACCAACAGCCATTTCGGCACCTCGAACGGTTGGCCGGACAATGGCGTCACCTACGTCACCGCGCGCGATCTCACCACGCTCGCCGAGGCGACGATCGAGGATTTTCCGAAGCTCTACAAACAGTTCTACTCGAAGCCTGATTTCACCTGGGGCAAGACCGCGAGCGGCGAGCCGATCACCCAGGCGAATCGCGATCCGCTGCTCGGCCGCGTCGACGGCGCCGACGGGCTCAAGACCGGGCATACCGAGGAAGCGGGCTATTCGGTCACCGGGTCGGCCGAGCAGAACGGTCGCAGGCTCATCATGGTGATGGCGGGCCTTTCGAGCTTCAACCAGCGCGTCAGCGAATCGGTGCGCTTCATGAACTGGGGCTTCCGCGCGTGGCAGGCGCACCCGATCGTCGCCAAGGGCAAGCAGGTCGCGACCGCCGAGGTGCAGATGGGCGATGCGACCGAGGTCGGCCTTATCGCGCCGCAGCCGCTCACCGTCACCGTTCCCGCGGGCGCGCTTCCCGAGATGCAGGCCAAGGTCGTCTATAACGGCCCCATCAAGGCGCCGATCAAGGCCGGCCAGCACATCGCCGACCTCGTCGTCACCACGAGCGATACGGGCCCGCAGACGATGCCGCTCGTCGCCGCGGCCGATGTCGACGAGGCGGGCTTCTTCCGCCGCGCGTGGAACGGGCTGATGTCCCTTTTCGCATGACGCGCGGGCGCTTCATCTCGCTCGAGGGCGGGGAGGGCGCCGGCAAGTCGACCCAGGTTCGGCGGCTCGCCGCCGCGCTCGAGGCGCGCGGGCTTCATACGCTCGTGACGCGCGAGCCCGGCGGCAGCGAGGGCGCCGAGGCGATCCGCGGGCTCCTGATGCAGGGCGCGGTCACACGTTGGAGCTCGCATGCCGAGGCATTGCTCTTCGCCGCCGCGCGCGCCGACCATGTCGAGAAGACGATCAGCCCCGCGCTCGCCGCCGGTACCTGGGTGATCTCGGACCGCTTCATCGATTCGTCGCGCGCCTATCAGGGCGTGGCGGGCGGGATCGACGACGCCGCGCTGATGGCGCTCCACGGTTTCGGCTCGCGCGGGCTGCTCCCCGACCGCACCTTCGTGCTTGAAATCCCGCCGACTGAAGGCGCCGCGCGCGCCTCGCACCGCGACGGGGCGGCCGCCGACCGGTTCGCCGCGCGCGAGACCGGCTTCCACGAGTCGGTCGCCGCCGCCTTTCGCCGTTTCGCCGCCGCCGAGCCCGATCGCATTCGCCTGATCGACGCGTCCGCGAGCCACGACACCGTCACCGACGCGCTCGTCGCCGGACTCGCCGACCTGCTGCCATGACGTCACTTGTCGGCAACGAGGCCGCGCGGGCGGCGTTTCTCGCGGCAATGCGCGGGCCGGCCATGCACCACGCCTGGCTGTTCGCCGGGCCGGAAGGGGTGGGGAAGGGGAGCTTCGCCCGCCTCGCCGCTGCGCGTCTGCTCGGCGAGGCCGCCGCCCCCGGCATGCTTCCGCCCGGCCTCGCCCTGCCCGACGACAATCCGACGCGCTCGCTGATCGCGGCGGGCTCGCACCCCGATTATCGCCTGCTCGAACGGCTGCCGAAGGATCCGGCCAAGCCGGATGAGAATCGCGCGCGCTCGATCACGATCGCGCAGGTTCGCGGCCTCCAGCCGATGTTCGCGACCACGCCCTCGATGTCGCGCGTGCGCGTCGTGCTGATCGACGCCGTCGACGATCTCGAGCGTGCCGGCGCCAACGCGCTGCTCAAGAACCTCGAGGAGCCGCCCCAGGGCACGATCTTTCTCCTCGTCAGTCATGCGCCGGGGCGGCTGCTGCCCACGATCCGCTCGCGCTGTCGCCTGCTCCGCTTCGAGCCGCTGCCGCGCGAGGCCATGACGTCAGTTCTACGCGACGCATTGCCACAGGCGGGCGACGACGAGATCGCCGCCTTGATTGCCGCGGGGCAGGGCTCGCCGGGACGCGCGCTCGGTGTTGCCGGGCTCGACATGGCCGAGCTCGACCGCGCGCTGGTGACGATTGCAGAGCAGGGCGACCCGAACAATGCCGCGCGCTCGAAGCTCGCCAAATCGCTCGCGCTCAAGGCCGCGCAGCCACGCTACGACGCGTTCCTCGATCGCGTGCCCTCGTTCATCGCCGCGCGCTCCGGCTCGCGTCGCGGCGAGCGCTTACGCGCCGCGCTCGACGCGCACGAGGCCGCCCGCACGCTGGTCGCCGCCGCCCGCGGCCTCTCGCTCGACGCGCAGGCGACCGTTTATGAGATGGCGGGGATCGTCGCGCGGCTGGCGCGCTGACCCGTCGGTCGGGGCGACGGAAAGCAGGGCCGCGGAACGCATCTTTGCTTGCTCCCGCTAATGCCTTAACAGCCCCCCATGTCCGCGCCCTATTACATCACCACCGCGATCAACTATCCCAATGGTCGCCCGCATATCGGCCACGCCTATGAGGCGATCGCCGCCGATGCGATCGCGCGCTTCCATCGCCAGGCGGGGCGCGATGTGCGTTTCCAGACGGGCACCGACGAGCACGGCCTCAAGATGGTGCAAACCGCGCGCGACCGTGGCGTCGCCGTGCGCGCGCTTGCTGATGAAATGTCGTTTTATTTCCAAGAGATGACGGCCGCATTGAACATCTCGTACGATCGCTTCATCCGCACCGTCGAGCCCGACCATCATGCGGCGAGCCAGGCGCTCTGGCGCAGGATGGAGGAAGCGGGCGACCTTTATCTCGATCGCTACGAGGGCTGGTATTCGGTCCGCGACGAGGCGTTCTACGACGAGAAGGAACTGGTCGAGGGGGAAGGCGGCAAGCTATCGCCCAACGGCACGCCCGTAGAATGGACGGCGGAGGAGACGTGGTTTTTCCGCCTCTCCAGATACCAGCAGAAGCTGCTCGACCACTACGCCGCGCACCCCGATTTCATCCGCCCCGAAAGCCGCCACAACGAGATATTGCGCTTCGTCGAGGGCGGCCTTGCGGACCTGTCGGTGTCGCGCACCAGCTTCGACTGGGGCGTCAAGGTGCCCGGCAGCGACGGCCACGTCATGTACGTCTGGGTCGATGCGCTCACCAACTACATTTCGGGGCTCGGCTATCCCGACACGGGCGGTGATTTCGCGCGCTGGTGGCCCGCCGACCTGCACCTGATCGGCAAGGACATCGTCCGCTTTCACACGGTCTATTGGCCCGCTTTCCTGATGTCGGCGGGGATTGAGCTGCCCAGACAGGTGTTCGGCCACGGCTTCGTGCTCAATCGCGGCGAGAAGATGTCCAAATCGACCGGAAATATCGTCGATCCGGTCGCGCTGGCGGAGACATACGGCGTCGACGCATTGCGCTATTTCCTGCTCCGCGACATCAGCTTCGGGCAGGATGGAAGCTTCTCGGCAGAAGCCATTGTAACGCGCGCAAATGCCGATCTCGCCAACAGCTTCGGCAACCTCGCTCAGCGGACGTTGTCGTTCATCGTCAAGAATCTCGACGGCGCGCTTCCCGAGAAGGGAAGAGGGGACGAGGCCGACGCCGCCCTGCTGGCGACAGTTGACGAAGCGGTCGGGGGCTTCCGCGACGCGTTCGCCGATCTCGCGCTGTCGCAGGCGACCGAGGCGTGGATGCGCGGCGTGTTCGCGTGCAACGCGTATATCGACGTCCAGGCGCCGTGGAGCCTGCGCAAGACCGATCCCGATCGGATGCACGCCGTGCTCGGCACGCTCGTCCGCGCGATCCGCAGCCTCGCGATCGCGATCCTGCCGGTCATCCCGGAATCGGCGGGGAAGGTGCTCGACCAGCTCGGCGTCGACGCGCGGGACCATGCAGCGCTCGCCGATGAGGGATGGTATGATGCGCTTGCCGCGTCGGGCTTCCGCATTTCGCCGCCCACGCCCGTCTTCCCGCGGCTCGAGCTGAAGGAGGCCGCCGATTGATGTTCGTCGATAGCCATTGTCACTTGAACTACAAGGGCTTGGCGGAGGAACAGCAGGCCGTGCTCGAACGCGCCCGCGCGCGCGGGGTCGCGCAGATGCTCAACATCGCGACGCGCGAGAGCGAGTGGGACGATGTCCTGGCGACCGCGACCCGCGAGCCCGACGTGTGGGCAACCGTCGGCATCCACCCGCACGAGGCCGATCAGCACCCGCATGTCGATACCGCCAGGCTGGTCGAGCGCGCGCAGCACCCGCGCGTCGTCGGCATCGGCGAAAGCGGGCTCGATTATTATTACGACCATTCCGATCGCGACCGCCAACAGGCGAGCTTTCGTGCCCACATTGCTGCCGCGCGCGAAACCGGCCTGCCGATCGTCGTCCACACCCGCGATGCGGAGGAGGACACCGCCGCCATCCTCACGGACGAGATGGGGAAGGGCGCCTATCCCGGCGTAATCCACTGCTTCACCGCGAGCGGCGCCTTCGCCGATATCGCGCTCGATCTCGGTTTCTACATCTCGATCTCGGGAATCGTCACCTTCAAGAACGCGAAGGACCTGCAGGAAACCGCCGCACGGCTGCCGCTCGACAGGCTGCTGATCGAAACCGACGCGCCCTTCCTCGCGCCCGTGCCGCACCGGGGCAAGACGGGCGAGCCGAGCTTCGTCGTCGATACCGCGCACTTCCTTAGCCGTCTGCGTGGCGAACGCGTCGAAGACCTGGCCGAAGCGACGACCCGCAACTTCCGGAAACTCTTCGCCGAAGCCGCCGCGTGAAGGTCCGTATTCTCGGCTCGGGGACCTCGTCGGGCGTGCCGCGGATCGGGCGGGATTGGGGAGCGTGCGATCCGAACGAGCCGCGCAACCGCCGCACCCGCGCCTCGCTTCTCGTCGAGCACGGGGGCACGCGTATCCTGATCGACACCAGCCCCGATATGCGCGAGCAGCTCCTCGCCGCCGACGTGGCGGCGCTCGACGCGGTGATCTGGACGCACGACCATGCCGATCACTGCCACGGCATCGACGATCTGCGGCAAATCTACCACGCGATCGGCGGCCCGATTCGCGGGCTTGCGCGACCGGATACGCTCGCCGCGCTCGAGCAGCGCTTTGCCTATATCTTCGACGGCCGCGACGGCTATCCGTCGGTCGTCGCCGCCGAAACCCTGCCGGATCGGCTCACGATCGGCGGCATCGCGATCGAGGTGGTCGATCAGCCGCACGGCTCGATCCACTCCGCCGGATTGCGCTTCACCGTCGGGGATTTCTCGTTAGGATATGCAACCGATTTCAATAAGTTAACCGACGAGATGCGCAGTCTTTACGAAGGTCTCGACGTGTGGATTCTCGACGCGCTGCGCTATCGCCCGCATCCGACGCATCCCGACGTCCCGACCGCGCTCGAATGGATCGCCGAGCTCCGCCCGAAGCGCGCGATCTTCATCCATATGGATCATTCGATGGACTATCGCACCGTCTGTGGCGCGCTGCCCCACGGCGTGGAGCCGGGCTATGACGGGCTCGAGATCGCGCGATGACCGACGGCACGACCGCGAGTGCGCTGTTCTACGCGCTGTGCCTGATCCTGCCGCTTTCGGCCTTGCTCGCGCGCCGGCTGCCGTTCAGGCAGGTTGCGAAGATGGCGCTCGCCTGGATCGCGATCTTCGCGGTCGCGCTGCTGCTCGCGACCCAAAGGCATCATGTTTCGGCCTGGTGGAGCAGCGTCGCGGGGGGCGACGACCTCGTCTCGGGCGAGACGGTGCGCGTGCCCATCGCCGATGACGGACATTTCTGGGCGGCCGCCACGATCAATGGCGTCAAGCGGCCGATGCTGATCGACAGCGGCGCGACCACGACCGCGCTCTCGGCCGCGACCGCCAAGACGGCCGGGCTCGAGATCGACGAGGACGGCTTTCCCGAGATCGTGGGCACCGCCAACGGCGATATTGCGGCGCTCCACGCCAGCGTCGATCGGCTCACGATCGACGGCATCACCGCGCACGACCTGCCGGTGATCGTCTCGCCTGCATTCGGCGATACCGATATTCTCGGTATGAATTTCCTGTCGCGGCTCGCGTCATGGCACGTGGAGGGGAGCGCTGGCCGCCAAGTGCTCGTTCTCGTCCCTCGATCGAATTAGATTTAACATAATGTATATTATCGCACTTGGATTTGTCCGGTGATCGAATCCCTTGCCGGTCACTTCTGAGGCATTTCCCCACCCGCTCCGTGTTGCGACGCCGTTTGACGCACGACGAATGGGCGCCTTTCGAAACGACGTAACGTATCGGAGCCCAGCAACGGGATTGCTCACGGCTTGCTGTATGCCCCGCATATCCGAAAATCCGAGCCCAGCCGCCGCTCGCCCCGACATCGACGTTCACGGGGCCGTTATCGAAGGCGGTTGACGTCGCGATCGTTCCGCTTCATTTACTCAGACAAATACACCGGGGAGGATCGGGTTTGTCGGGCGTCATTCTGGACGGGGTCAGCAAGCGGTACGGCGCGGCCACGGTCATCGACCGGCTGTCGCTCACGGTCGATTCGGGTGAGTTCGTGGTGTTCCTCGGCCCTTCGGGGTGTGGCAAATCCACCTTGCTGCGGATGATCGCCGGGCTCGAGACCGTCGACGGCGGCGCAATCCGGATCGGCGAACGGCGCGTGGATGCTCTTCCCCCCGGCGAGCGCGGCGTCGCGATGGTGTTCCAGCAATATGCCCTCTATCCGCACATGAGCGTGCGCGAGAATATGGCGTTCGGGCTGAAGAATGCGCGTGTTCCCGCCGACGAGATCGACCGCCGCGTCGCCGCCGCCGCCGACAGCCTCGAGATCACCCCGCTGCTCGATCGCAAGTCGACCCGGCTTTCGGGCGGCCAACAGCAGCGCGTCGCGATCGCCCGCGCGATCGTCAAGCAGCCCGAGCTCTTTCTGCTCGACGAGCCGCTGTCGAACCTCGACGCGGCGCTGCGTATGCGCACCCGTCTCGAAATCGCCCAGCTTCACCAGCGGCTCGGCGCGACGATGATCTTCGTGACGCACGACCAGGTCGAGGCGATGACGCTCGCCGACCGCATCGTCGTCCTCAACCAGGGCCGCGTCGAGCAGGTCGGCAGCCCGATGGACATCTATTTGACGCCGCGAACCGAGTTCGTCGCCACCTTCGTCGGCTCGCCCAGGATCAACCTGCTGCCGGTGACGGTCCAGCCCGCTGGCGGGATCGCGCGCGCGCGGCTGCGCAACGGCACTGTCGTCGATACCGCCGTTGCCACCGAACGCCTCCCCGCCGGCGAGATGACGCTCGGCCTGCGACCCGAATGCGTCCGCCCCGCTCCGGAGAGCGAGGCCGTCCTCCGCGCGCGCGTCCAGGTGGTCGAGCGGCTCGGCGAGCGCACCCTCCTCCACGTCGCGCTCGACGACGGCACGCCACTCGTCGCCGAGGATGCGGGTGTTTCCGCCATTCGCGTCGGCGACCGGATCGGCCTCGAGCTCCAGCCCGAGCGCGCCCACCTCTTCGACGCAGACGGCATCGGCCACCACCCGGCACGGCACGCCTGATGGCCGACACCTTCTCCGAACCGACCGCGCCGATCCCGGCCAAGGTGCCCCGCCACCGCACGGGATTGTGGACCAATTCGCTGTTTGTGCTCCCCTACCTCGTCGTCTTCGTCGCGATGATCGTCGTGCCCCTGGTCTGGGGCATGGCCCTCTCCACCACCAAGAGCGATCTGTTCGGCACCGAAGGCGTCGTCGGTCTCGCCAACTTCACTCGCCTGCTCGCCGATCCGATCTTCCTCGAAACCGTCTGGAACACCTTCTACTTCGTCCTCCTCACCGTCCCCGCGCTGGCGGTCCTCGGCCTCGCGCTCGCGCTGGTCCTCAACCGTGAGGCGCGCTGGGCGGCGGTGCTGCGCACGATCTTCTTCGCCTCGACCGTGCTCTCGGTCACGGTCGTCACCCTCGTCTGGCGCCTGGTCTTCCTACCCGACAGCGGGCTGCTCTCGGTCATCACCCGCGCGCTGGGCGGCACCCCCGTCGCCTTCCTCAACGACGAGACGCTGGCGATGCCAGCGATCGCGATTACCACCATCTGGTGGTGCCTCGGATTGCCGATGGTGCTCTTCCTCGCCGCGCTCCAGCAGGTGCCGCGCTCGCTCTACGAAGCCGCCGCGCTCGATCACGCCTCGCGGTGGCGCACGCTCACCCGCATCACGCTGCCCGCGATCCGCCGCACCTTCGCGCTGGTGCTCATCATCGAGGTGATCCTCCAGTTCCAGCTCTTCGGGCAGCCGCAACTGATGACATTGGGCGGCCCCAACAACGCGACGCGCCCGATCGTGCTCTTCATCTACGAAACCGGCTGGCGCCAGTGGGAGCTCGGCTATGCCTCGGCCGCCGCGCAGGTGCTGTTCGCGATGATTCTGCTCGCCGCGATGGCGCAATATTGGATCTCCTCGCGCAAGGAGGCGCGCTGATGCGCTTCGGCCGCACGCACCCCGCCGCGCTCGCGCTCGCCGTCGTCGCCGCAGTGCTGATGATGGTCCCGCTCGTCTGGGTGCTCGCGCTCTCGTTCAAGGCGAACGCGGCGCTGATGGCGGACAGCAATTCGGTGTTCGCCGCGCCCTACACGCTCGCCAACTACCGCACGCTCTTCGGCGACGGGCAGGTGTTCCGCTGGATCGGCAACAGCCTGATCGTCTCGCTCGGGATGACGGCGGGGGTGCTGATCCTCTCCAGCCTCGCCGGCTACGGCTTCGCCCGCCTCGATTTCCCCGGCCGCCCCGCACTGTTCGTGATCGTCCTCCTCGGCCTCGCCGTCCCCGAACAGGCGGTCATCATCGCGCGCCACCAGATGCTCAGCCTCGTCTCGATGCACAACACCTACGCCGCGCTCATCCTGCCCGGCCTCTCGGCCCCCTTCGGCGTCTTCCTGATGACGCAGTACTTCCGCGCCATCCCGCGCGACATCGACGAGGCCGCGCTCCTCGACGGCGCCTCGCGTTTCAAGGTGTTCTGGAAGGTGCTCCTCCCGCTCACCATCCCCGCGCAGGCGACGCTCGGCATCTTCACCTTCCTGTCGGCGTGGAACGATTACTGGTGGCCGCTCATCTCGGCGACCAACAAGCAGATGTTCACGCTGACCGTCGGCATCGCCTCCACCCAGATGAACTTCGCGCAGACCGAAGGGCTCGGCTTCCTGATGGCGCAGGCGGTGTTCGCCGGGCTGCCGATCCTGATCGTCTATCTGTTCTTCCAGAAATACATCGTCCAGGCGGTCGCGGGAGCGGCGGGAAGATGAAGCGCCTCGCGGTCCTCGCGCTGACGCTCCTCCTCGCCGCGTGCAGCGGCGCGAAGGACGATCGCACCGAGCTTGTCATCCAGCGCTTCTTCGGCGCGTGCGAGGCCGAATACGGCGCCGCCACCAACATCGCCGCCGCCGAGGGCGAATGCGGCATCATGACCACGATCATCAACAGGTTCGAGGCCGAGAACCCCGACATCCATGTCGTCGAAAACATCGTCTTCTGGCCCGGCTACGACCAGCTCACCGCCGAGCTCGCCGCCAACGATGCGCCCGATCTGGTGACGATGCACGGCTCCGTCATCGCCGATTATCAGGCACGCGGCCTGCTCGATCCGATGGGGCGGGACCTCGCCTCGATCGGCATCACCCCCGACGCGTTCACCGACGCCGCCCGCCGCGCGGTGACGATCGACGGCAGGATCTGGGGCCTGCCGCTCGATAGCTGGACGATGCTCTGGCACATCAACATGAACCTGTTCCGCAAAGCGGGGCTGGTGGAAAACGGCAAGCCCGTCCTCCCGCACTCGCCGGAGGAGCTTCTCGCCCAGGCCGAACAGTTCGAGCGCCGCACCGGCAAGCCCTATTTCGTGCAGGCGACCGCGAACGAATATGCGAGCTTCACGCGCAACTTCTACACCTACGTCATGCAGCAGGGCGTGCCGCTCTTCACCGACGCACGCCACGCCAATTTCCAGACCCCCGCCGCCCACCGCGCGCTGGCGCTGTTCAAGCAGATCCGCGAACGCGATCTCACCACGCAGAATCAGGATTACAGCGCCGCCGTCTCGGGCTTCCTGAATGGCGACGGCGGTGTGTTCCTCGTCGGCACCTGGATGGTCCAGGATTTCGACGCCGCCGCGCACGACCCCGAAAGCCCCCTCTACAAAGGCTATGCCGTCGTCCCCTACCCGCAGCTCTTCGCCCGCAACGTCACCTTCGCCGACGGCCACAATTGGGTGATGCCGCACGACCCGGGCCGCACCCCCGCCGAGCACGCGGCCGCCTTGCGCTTCCTCGAATTCTTCGCCGAGCACGATAAGGATTGGGCGCGCACCGGCCACATGCCCGCCTTCGAGCGCGTGATCGAAAGCTCGACATGGCGCGCGCTCCCCCACCGCGAGGCGCTCGCCGAGATCGCCCGCACCGCCACGCCACTCCCGAAGGAAATTCGCCGCCAGTTCCCGATCGAGACGATCGTCGGCCAGGAAGCCGCCGCCGCGATCGCGGGCAACAAGTCGATCGACCAGGCGCTCGCGGACATGCAACGCCGCGTCGACGCCGTTCTCCAGCACATCTAGGATTCAAGGACGAAGAATGCTCTCATCCCACGTCATCGCCGATGCCGACTTCGTGATCGCCCCGGTCGCGCGGCACATTTTCGGCAGCTTCGTCGAGCATCTCGGCCGCTGCGTTTACGAAGGCATCTACGAGCCCGGCCACCCGACTGCCGACGAAAACGGCTTCCGCGGCGATGTTTTAGATCTGATCCGCGAGCTCGGCCCGACGATCATCCGCTATCCCGGCGGCAATTTCGTCTCGGGCTACAATTGGGAAGACGGCGTCGGCCCCAAGGACGCGCGCCCCGTCCGTCTCGATCTCGCCTGGGGATCGACCGAGACCAACCAGTTCGGCACCAACGAGTTCATGGATTGGTGCAAGGTCGCCGACGTCGAGCCGATGTTCGCGGTCAATCTCGGCACGCGCGGCCCCGCCGAGGCGCAGCATTTCCTCGAATATTGCAACCATCCGGGCGGCACCTACTGGTCCGACCTGCGCAAGAGCCACGGCTACGACGCGCCGCACGACATCCGCTTCTGGTGCCTCGGCAACGAGATGGACGGCCCGTGGCAGACCTGCGCCAAGACCGCGCAGGAATATGGCCGCGTCGCCACCGAGACCGCCAAGGTGATGCGCTGGACCTCGAACGATCTCCAGCTCGCCGCCTGCGGCTCGTCGTTCCGGGACATGCCCACCTACGGCGCGTGGGAGCAGACCGTCCTCGACCATTGCTTCGAGCATGTCGACTACATCTCGCTCCACCAGTATTTCGAAAATTACGAGGACGAGATCGACCGCTTCCTCACCGTGATCGACGATCTCGAATCGTTCATCACCGAGGTCGCCGCGATCGCCGACGCCGTCGCCGCCAAGCGCCGCAGCACGAAGCGCATCATGCTCTCGCTCGACGAATGGAATGTCTGGTATCGCGCGCGCTCGGGCGAGCAATTGCGCGGGGTCGGCTGGCCCGACGCGCCGCACCTCCTCGAGGAAATCTACAACATGGAGGACGCGCTCGTCGTCGGCGGCGCGCTCCTCACCATGATAAACCACGCCGACCGCGTGAAGGCCGCGTGCCTCGCGCAGCTCGTCAACGTCATCGCCCCGATCATGACGGAGGCGGGCGGCCCTGCCTGGCGGCAGACGATCTTCCACCCCTTCGCCCAGGCGTCGCGCCATGCGCGCGGCAATGCGCTCCGCCTCAAGGTCGAGACCGGCACCTTCGCCGCGGGCAAGCAGCAGGCCGCGCCGCTGCTCGTCACCTCGGTCGTCCACGATCCGGAGACGGGCGCCGCCACAATCTTCGCGCTCAACCGCAGCATCGACGAGGACATGGCGCTCACCGCCGAGCTGCGCAATATGGGCGCGCGGCGGCTCGAGAGCGCGCACGAGCTGCACGACGCCGATCTCAAGGCGACCAACACCAGCGATGCGCCCGATCGCGTCGCGCCGGTCCCCCACCCCGCCGCCGCGCTTTCGCAAGGCGTGCTCACCGCGACGCTCAAGCCGCTGTCGTGGAACGTGTTTACGACCGTGCCGGCCTGATGCGCCGGCTTTGTTTCTCGGATCATCAAGGCTAGGATGCCATCATGCCGTCTCGGACCAGAACAGCCACCAGCATCGAGGCGCCCGAGCGGCGAAAGCTGCTGCGCATCCACGGCACAATCGCGCGCGATCTCGGGATCCGCATCGTCTCGGGTCGCATCCAGCCGGGCGAGGTGCTCGATGGCGAGGTGGAGGCGAGCGATCGCCTGCGCGTCTCGCGCACCGCCTATCGCGAGGCGGTGCGCATCCTCGCCGCCAAGGGGCTCGTCGAATCGCGCCCCAAGACGGGCACGCGCGTCAGCCCGCAGACCAACTGGCACCTGCTCGATCCCGACGTGCTGTCGTGGATTTTCGAGTTCGAGCCCGGCGACGACCTGCTCGCCAGCCTGTTCGAGCTGCGCAAGATCGTCGAGCCCGAAGCCGCCGCCCTCGCGGCCCAACGCCGCACCGAGGCGCAGATCGCCGCGATGGCCGAGGCGCTCGACGGCATGGCCGCGCACACGCTCGCCTCGCCCGAAGGCCGCGCTGCCGATCAGAATTTCCACGCCGCGCTGCTCGCGGCCTCGTGCAACCCGTTCCTGGTGACGCTCACCAGCGGCGTCGCCGCGGCGGTGGCGTGGACGACGATCTTCAAGCAGCGGCACATGCCCTTGAGCCGCGATCCGGTCCCCGATCACCGCCGCGTGTTCGACGCGGTCGCCGCCGGCAACGCCAAGGCCGCGCACAAGGCGATGGCGAACCTCGTCGACATGGCCTTTCTCGATACCACGCGTGCGCTACCGGTGGCGGAGGGTGGTTCCGGAAAGAGATCGGCCTAGAGCTCGCAAGAACGGGTTGGCCGCGGAATCAAACCGCTGTCGGCCACCCGTCGGCGCTCCACGCAAGCGCGCGGATGCGCAGCGTCGGCACGCCGGCGTTGCGCGTGTCATAGGCATGATAGACGATATAGTCGCGCTCGCCATCGTGGAGCACCGCGCAATGGCCCGGCCCCACGAACCGGTCCCCCGCCGCGCCATCGGCGCGCAGAACCACGGTGCCGCCGCCGTCCGTCATCGGCCGTCCGTCGCGATCGACATACGGGCCGGTGATCGCCGGCGCGCGACCGACCACCGTGTAATAGGTGCTGTCGGCGCCGCGGCAGCAGAAGTCGAACGATGCGAACAGGTAATAAAAGCCCCCGCGCCGGGTGATGAACGGCGCCTCGATGGCATCGGGGCGCGGCCGCCGCGCGATCGTGCGCGGCGCGGCGCCCGCCGCCGGCTTTCCGGTCGCCGGATCAAGCGCGACGAGCTGGAGGCCGCCCCAGAAGCTGCCGAACGCAAGCCACGGCCGCCCCTCGGCATCCACGGCATGGTTGGGGTCGATCGCATTGAAATCGTCGTCCGGTACCGATCGGAACGCCACCCCCTCGTCGCGCCAGCCGAAGGCGGGATCGGCGCGGTCGAGCGTCGCCGTGGTCGCCAGCCCGATCGCCGAACGGTTCTTCCCGAAGGTCGAGAGCGCGTAATAGAGATGGTAGCGCCCGGCATGGAACGAGATGTCGGGCGCCCAGATGCCCTTGGTGCCCGGCACCTCGGCCTGCGCCCAACCGGGCAGCCCATCGAACACGCTGCCGTTGCTGTTCCAGCGGACGAGGTCGGTCGAGGTTCGCCACGGCAGCACGCCGGCCCCTTTGCCGAGATGCCCCGTGCAGAACAGGTGATAGGTGTCGCCGGCGCGAATGATGCAGGGGTCGTGAACCGGGCTGATGTCGCCAGCCAGTGCCTCGGGCAGTGCGCCGGGTCGTATTCCCGCCGCCGCACAGCCGCCGACCGCGAGCGATGCCAGAACGAAACCGCGCCTGTCGATCATCATTGCACCACCGGCCAGCCGTCGGCGCCCCACGTAATCGGTCGGACGCGCAAGGTCGGCGCCCCGTTCCGCTGCGCATCATAGGCGTGATAGGCGATCGTCGTGCGGTCGCCTTCGGTCAGTATCGCCACCGAGCCCGGCCCCACAAAACGTCCGTTCGGATCGGTATCGGCGTCGAGCACCACTTCGGCATGGCCCTCGAGCATCGATTGCCCCTGCTTGTCCACATACGGCCCGGTGATCGCAGCCGAGCGGCCGACCACGGTATAATAGGTGCTGCTCGCACCGCGGCAGCAAAAATCGAACGACGCGAACAGATAATAATAGCCGCCGTGCGGCACGATCACCGGCGCCTCGATCGCGTCGGGCGAGGGCCGCTGCGCCAGCGAGATGATCTGCGGGGCGGCGTCCTTCGTCTTGCCCGTCGCAGGATCGAGCTCGACCAGCTTGATCCCGCTCCAGAAGCTGCCGAACACCATCCACTGCCGCCCGTCGGCGCTCTCGGCGATGCTCGGATCGATCGCGTTGTAATCGTCGCTCGCGTCGGAGCCGATCACGATGCCCTGATCGGTCCATTCGTAGGCGGGATCGTCGGGATCGA
>CAMLGC010000039.1 GCA_946479505.1 uncultured Sphingomonadaceae bacterium | reverse complement strand
CGACCTCGAAGCCCTCCATCGCCGCCTGCAGCGCGCAGATCGGGTCGATCTCGGTGACGAGCACGCGCGCGCCGCCGTTGCGAAGCGACTGCGCCGAGCCCTTGCCGACATCGCCGAAGCCCGCGACGCACGCGACCTTGCCCGCCAGCATCACGTCGGTAGCGCGGCGGATCGCATCGACCAAAGATTCCTTGCAGCCATAGAGATTGTCGAACTTCGACTTGGTGACGCTGTCGTTGACGTTGATCGCCGGGAACGGCAGCTTGCCCGCCTTGGCGAGATGATAGAGGCGGTGAACGCCGGTGGTGGTCTCTTCGGACACGCCCTTGATGGCCTTGACCGTCTCGG
Organism: uncultured Sphingomonadaceae bacterium; assembly: GCA_946479505.1. Next base: position 23,242 of record CAMLGC010000039.1, on the reverse strand, counting down.
TGAGGTAGCCCGGCCGCACCTTGACGAACGCCTTGAGCGCCCGCTGCATCTCGACCTCTTCCTCGTTCTCCGGCTCCGGGAACGCCTCGCCCGCCTCGATCCGCGCGCCCCACAGCGCGAACATCGTCGCATCGCCACCGTCGTCGAGGATCATGTTGCAGGTCTCGTCGCCCCAATCGAAGATGCGGCCGACATAGTCCCAATAGTCCGCGATGCTCTCGCCCTTGATGGCGAACACCGGCACGCCCGACGCGGCGATCGCGGCCGCCGCATGATCCTGCGTCGAGAAGATGTTGCACGTCGCCCAGCGCACCTCGGCGCCGAGCGCGGTCAGCGTCTCGATCAGCACCGCGGTCTGGATCGTCATGTGGAGCGAACCGACGATACGCGCGCCCTTCAGGGGCTGCGACGCGCCGAATTCCTCGCGCAGCGCCATCAGACCTGGCATCTCGGTCTCGGCGATCTCGATCTCGCGGCGGCCAAAATCGGCAAGGCCGATATCACTGATGACATAGTCTTCGCGCTCGATGACGGGGGCGGTAGCCACGCGTTAATCTCCTGGGTCGATCAATAGGAATGGCGGCGCACCTTTCAGCCGCCGGATGCGCCGCACATAGCGACTGGGCGCCCCCGGATCAAACATAAAGATATCTTTATATCTGATCGGGAGCCCCGCGGAGCTCCGCCGTGCTAGGCCCGTCCCGCCTGCGCGGTGAGCAGGCGCGGGTCGACGCCGGCCGTCTCGAAGCCGCGAGTCCAGCGCTCGCCGCTTGCGGTAGCGTAGATCAGATCGACGTCACCCGCCGTCGAGAACCAGCCATGGCTGCGCATCTCCTCGTCGAGCTGCCCTTCGCCCCATCCGGCATAGCCCAGCGCGACGAGCCAATGGCTCGGCCCCTGCCCGCTTGCGATCGCCCGCAGCACGTCGGTCGTGCCCGAAAGCGCCCACCGTCCGGCAACGTCGATCGTGTCCTGCCCACCCCAATCCTTGGAATGCACGACGAAGCCGCGCTGCGGTTCCACCGGGCCACCGAAATGAACCGCCACGTCTGGTGCGTCGCCGGGGTCGATCTCGAGCTGGGACAGCAGGTCATGGAAGCCGAGCCCCTCGATCCGTGCGCCAAGCCCGATTCCGATCGCACCGCCCGAATCGTGCGCGCAAATCGCAATCACCGCGCGCTCGAACCGGGGATCGCCGATTCCGGGCATCGCGAGCAGGAATTGTCCGGTTAGATACACGCTGGATTCCATGCGCCCGACCATAGCGGGCGGGCGCGCGCGCCGCCACGCTTGAAAATCGTCTCGCCCTTCCCAAGCTACCGTGCGCCGCAAGCCTGCGGCCGCGATTCACGGAGGAACGACCGATATGACCATCAGCGTTGGCGACCGCCTGCCGAGCACCACCTTTGTCAAGGCCACCCAAGCCGGCCCCGAACAGGTCGCGTCCGACGATTTTTTCAAGGGCCGCAAGGTCGCGCTCTTCTCGGTTCCCGGCGCGTTTACGCCGACATGCTCGGCCAAACACCTGCCCGGCTATGTCGAGAAGGCCGATGAACTCAAGGCCAGGGGCATCGACGAAATCGCCTGCACCGCGGTCAACGACGCGTTCGTGATGGGGGCGTGGAGCAAGGCGGGCGGCGCCGATGGCAAGGTGACGATGCTCGCCGACGGCAACGGCAATTTCGCGAAGGCGATCGGGCTGGAGATGGACGGCTCCGCCTATGGGTTGGGCACGCGCGGCCAGCGCTACTCGATGATCGTCGATGACGGCGTCGTCGAGCAGCTCAACGTCGAGGCGCCCGGCGAGTTCAAGGTGAGCTCGGCCGAGCACATGCTCGATAACGCCTGACGAGATGGGGGGCTGCGCGGGCGCCCCCCCTCCCTCCCCTGCGTTACGCAGGTTCGGCGATCGCCAATTCGTCGATATCCGCCGGCTCGGCGGTCGGCGCGCTATTGATGCGCCGCCGCTCGTCTGCCATCAGGTCGTAGGCGGCGAGGCGGGCGCGATTGATGCCGCCGATGGGTTTGTGCGCGGCGAGGCTGTGCGTCGGCGCGAACGACAGGCCCTCTTCCAGATAGGCATTGGAATAGGCGTCCTGCGCCGGAATGCGCAGCCGCGCGACCGGGCGATAGGGGCTGTCCTCCTCCGGCCAGGTCGTGAGTGCGTTCTCGATCGGCATCGCGTCGAGATCGGTGCAGAGCTGGACGCACAGATCGTATTCGGCGTCGTGGTCGCGCAGCCAGCCGACGACATCGTGGCGCAACGCGTCGGGATCGCCGCTCACGTCGAGCTTTTCCCCCTCCTGCTCACGCAGTCCGGGCGCCACGGGAATCATCGCGAACTTGGCGATATAATCGCCGTAGCGGAACGGCGTTTGGCTGTAATAGCGCTCAGCGAGAGGGTGCTGCGGCGTGTGGCCGAAGAAGTCCATGTTCGGACTGTTGCTGCCGAACGCCTTGAAGATCGCGTTGATTCCGCGCGAACCGAACGAGACGGCGCTCTTCACCGGCTCGGGCGCCGGCGTCACCATCTCTAGCTGCTTGATCGTGGCGAGGAATGCCTTCGGCCCCGGCGATGGAAAGGAGACCGCGCCGCTGTCGAGCAGCAGGTCCTGCGTGTGCCCGCCGGAATGCCCGGGCAGCATCTCGCCTTCCACATCGAAGATCTTGATCGCCATCCCACGCGGGCACGATACCTTGTTGTCGTCGAGGCATTCGCCGGGAACGTGCGCCATGCGAACAATGACGTCATACGTCTTCGGCTCCGCGAACAGCCCCTGTGCGAGCTCCGGCGGAAGCCCATCCTTCACCTCGATCGTGCCGCGCACCAGCGCGTGGCTCTTCGCATGCGACGTGCGCACCGCCTTGCCGTAGCGTTCCCGGGTCGTCTGGCTTTCGCCGCGCATCGCATCGATGATCCCGGCGATCGTCTCGCGCTCGTCATCGTCGGGCTGTTCGATATCGGGACGGTAGCGGACGGGGCTGGCCATCGCGTGTTCTCCTGGGCTGCGCCCTGGCCAAACCCGTGAGCACGCAATCGGTTCACGAAGGGTACGCTGTCGGCCTTCCGAGCCGATCCGCTGTGATGTCGAGAAGGTGGCTCCCCGGGCCGGATTCGAACCAGCGACCGATCGGTTAACAGCCGATTGCTCTACCACTGAGCTACCGGGGAATGCCTTGGGCGGCGCGTGTTCGGCGTCGCGAGAGGCGCGCCTATAGCAGCGGGATTCGCGGTGACGCAAGCGTGAGATGCGCCTTCACGAAACGAACTGTTCCATCGTGATCCGGTCGTCGAGCGCGTGCTCGGGATCGAACAGGAGCGTGAGGTCGCGCGCGCGGTCGATCGCAATGTCGACCTGCGCCACTTCGCGCACCTCGCGCTGATCGGCAACCGCGCTCACCGGGCGCTTCTCGGGCTCGAGCACGCGGATGCCGATGCGCGCCTTGTCGGGCACGATCGCGCCGCGCCAGCGCCGCGGGCGGAAGGGGCTGATCGGCGTGAGCGCGAGCATCGACGAACCGAGCGGCAGGATCGGGCCCTGCGCGGACAGATTATATGCGGTGGAGCCCGCCGGCGTCGCGCAGAGGATGCCGTCGCAGGCGAGTTCGGGCAGCACGACGCGGCCGTTCAAGGTCACCTCGAGCTTGGCGGTCTGGCGCGTTTCGCGCAGCAGCGAGACCTCGTTAATCGCCGGGATTCGGCATTGCTCGCCCGAAACCGTCGTCGCCTCCATGCACAATGGGGTGACGTTGACCGCCTTCGCATGGGCAAGCCGCGCGTCGAGCCCATCGATGCGCCACTCGTTCATCAGGAAGCCCACCGTGCCGAGATTGAGCCCGAAGACGGGGCATTGCGGCTGGCGCCGATCGAGCATCGCGTGGAGGGTTTGCAGCATGAAACCGTCGCCGCCCAGCGCGACGACGAGGTCGGCCGCCTCGATCGGAACCCATTCGTAGCGATCCCGCAAGATCGCAGCGGCCGACTGTGCGGCCGCGGTATCGGACGCGAGCAGCGCGCGGCGGGCTTCCTCCCTCATCCGCCGGTCACGCTCATGTGACGCTGGACTGCCGGCGCTTCACCCGCAGCAATGCGGAAATCATGGCGGCGCGGCTTGGCAGCCATCGCGTCGTCGATCGCGGTATCGAGACCCGCGAGGCCGCCGCCCCGAAGTGCGCCCTTCAAATCGACCGCATCGTCGTGGCCGAGGCAGAGGAAGAGCTTGCCCTCCGTGGTGAGACGGACTCGGTTGCAGCCATCACAGAAATTGGCCGTGAGCGGCGAAATCAGGCCTAGCCGCGTGCCATGTGGAGCAACCCGCCAATAGCGCGCGGGCCCGCCGGTGCCGGTGAGCTCCCGGGTGAGCGTGACGCGGCAGGCCAAGTCTTCGAACACCTCGGTGAGCGGCAGGAAGCGATCGATACGCTCCTCATCGATCGCGCCCATCGGCATTGTCTCGATCAACGTGAGATCGAAGCCTTCGCGGCCGCACCATTCCAGCATCGGGGCGATCTCATGCTGGTTGATGCCTTTGAGTGCGACCATGTTGATCTTGATCGCGAGCCCCGCATCCCGGGCGGCAAATATGCCCGCGAGGACGCGCGCCACGTCGCCGTGGCGGGTGATGTGGCGGAAGGTTTCCGGATCGCGGCTGTCCAGGCTGACGTTGATGCGGCGCATCCCCGCAGCGACAAGCTCCTCAGCATGGTCGGCGAGCCGGGTGGCGTTGGTCGTCATCGTAAGCTCGTCAAGGCCCTGGCCGAGATGTCCTCCCAGGCGGCGCGCGAGTTCGGTGACGTCCCGGCGCACGAGCGGCTCGCCACCGGTAAGACGGATCTTGCGCACACCCCGCGCAACGAAGCGCTCGGCGATGACCGCGATCTCGTCGAGGCTGAGCAGGCGTTCCCTGGGCAGGAAGGTCATGTGCTCGGCCATGCAATAGCGGCACCTGAGGTCGCATCTGTCGGTCACCGAAATCCGCAGATAGGTGATCGCGCGGCCATGGCGGTCGATCAGGGCGGGGGCGCTGGCCATCGACCAAGAGCTAAGCGCTCGTTCCGCAGGGAACAACCCCCGTTTGCGCATTGCGTTGGCGGCGCTGGGCGCTACCAACGGGAGGAGGCCGGAGAGGGAGAGCAGGCTTGAGGGATGCCGTTGCCGCGCGGCCGGAAAGCATGGCGCCACTCTACATCCTCTCGTTTCGTGCGCGCGACGAGCTGGCGGCACTGGCGACAGGCGCCGGGTGGCGCGTCGTTGCCGCGCGCCGCACCGACGATGCCGAACGGCGCTTCCTGATGAGCGGAGCGCAGATCGCCCTGATCGACGCGCGCGACGCACTTGCCGAGGGGCTCGATGCGGCGCGCGCGCTCGGAGACATGATCGCCGCGACGGGCAATGCCATGCTCGTGCTCGTCAACCGCGGCGACGTGCCGGTGCTCGCCAATTTCCATGATGCCGGTGCGACGCACTTCCTCGCCGACCCGGGTGAGCCGGACCTGCTCCAGGCGCTGCGCTTTGCCGAACGGCATGTTCGGCGGGTGGCAGGCAGCCGTGGCCCGCAGGTGGCCGGCGCGGCGCCGCTCGGCTGGCGCACGATGCCGGGCACGCGCATGATCGAGCTGCTGCCGGCGCTCTCCGCCTTGCTGGGGAGCCGGCCGGCGATCGGCTGGCGCGAGGCGCTGGCGATGATCGTGCCGGCGCACCGGCGCGCGGCGATCGACAAACTGCGGCGAGTGGCGGGGACCGGGGAAACGACCGCGATCACCCATGACCTGCGCGGACTCGGGCGCGTCGTCCAGCATCTGCGCCTCGGAAGCGGCGACGCGGTCGAATCGATGATCGAGCCGGTGTCGGGGACCGATGGTGCGCCCGCAGGCATTCGCGACGCGGCCAGCGCCCGGCGATGGCTCGATCGCCGCCTCGCCGAGGGCGTGCGCCCCGGCGTGATGCTGGTCGCGCTCACGCGGTTCGATCTGGTGAACGCCGCGCATGGACGTGCGGCGGGAGACGCGCTGCTCCAGGCAGCCGCCGTGCGTATCGAACATGTCAGGCGCGACGTAGCGGACAGCGCGATCGCGGCCCGCATGGGCGGGTCGGAGTTTCTCATCGCAGCCGATGCGCCGCCCGAACGAATGCTGCTGCTTGCCGAGCGGATCGCCGAGCAGCTTGGGCGCCCCTTCCCGATCGGTGCGCTCGCGACCACCGTCGGGTGCCGTATCGGTGTGACCCAGGCCGGCGACGGCGACAGCGCGACGGCGCTGCTCCACCGTGCAAGCGAGGTACTTGCCGAGGCAAAGGCGTCGGACGGCACCATCATCCGCATCGCGGGTGCGGACGCGGCCGAGGTGGCGCCGATCGAAACGCTCGCGCTCGATCTGCGCCATGCCTTGGAGCGTGGCGAGATCGGGGTGTTGTTCCAGCCGCAAGTGGCGATTTCAACGGGCCGGATCGTCGGGGTCGAGGCGCTCGCGCGATGGCAGCATCCGCGCTTCGGCCCGCTCGGTGCGGAGACGCTGTTCGCCGCAGCCGAACGCGCGGACCTGGCAGGATCGCTGTTCGATCACATCCATCGCCTCGCGCTGGCCCATGCCGCAGCGTGGCCGCCCCCGCTCAGGGAGCTCCGGCTGGCGGTGAACGTCACCGCGGCCGACATCGCGCGGCCGGGTTTCGCCGATCTGTTCCTCGATCGAATCGACACGAGCGGCTTTCCGCGGCAGCGGCTGACGGTCGAGATCACCGAATCGGGCCTGATCGACGATCTCGGCGCCGCGGCCTCCTTGCTTGCCGCGTTGCGCGGCGCCGGTCTCCGGATCGCGATCGACGATTTCGGAACCGGCTATTCGAGCCTCGCCTATCTCAAGGCATTGCCCCTCGACTATCTGAAGATCGACAAGCGGCTGTCGCAGGACATCACCGGCAGCGCGCGCGACCGGGTCGTGGTGCGCGGTGTGATCGACATGGCGCGCTCGCTGGGGCTGACCGTAATCGCAGAAGGGGTGGAGACCCCGGAGCAGCTCGATCTGCTCGCCAAGGAAGGCTGCCAGCTCTATCAGGGCTTTCTCTGCGCCGAACCGCTGTCGAACGAAGCGCTGGCGGAACGCGTCCAGGGGCGATGAGGACGGCGCGAGCATGAAGAGGGCCCGTTCCGTCCCCGGCGGTGGCAGGCCTTAGCAAGAAAAAGGGCGCCCCTCTCGGGACGCCCTGTTCCTGGTAGCGATCAGGGTCGAAAAGACCCGATCGGCTTACTCCATGTTGTCGGCAACCGCATCCGCGTTGTCGCGAACGTTGTCCGCAGCCGCTTCCATGTTGTCGGCGGCGTTGCCCATGGCGTCGGCCGCCATGTCGTTCGCCGTCATGTCGGCCATGTCTTCCATGTTGTCGGCCTGCATCTCGAGATTGTCCGCAACCACATCGGCGTTGTTCTCGACCGCGTCGGCGGCGGGGGTGTTGTTGCAGGCGGCCAGAGACATCAGGCCGGCGGCAGCGACGACAAAGGCAATCTTCTTCATCCGAATGCTCCCAAGCATAATAACGTTTCGCGCCCGACCCGTGCCGTCGCGAAGGGTTCGCACATAGCGGGCCTCACCTTCGCGTCAATCGCAAATTCATCGAAGCGCAAGCTTGCTGCCATCCATTCGCCTCATTTCATGCCGGCCGCCACCGGGACGAACCCGCGTGCGTTTGCCATTGCCCGTCCCAATCGCTATGTGCGCGGCGACATCCGATCACCCTGAAAACGCGACGAGGTTCCCCGGCCATGGCCGTCCAATATACCTATGTGATGAAGGGCCTGACCAAGACCTTCCCCGGCGCGCCCAAGCCGGTTTTGAAAGATATCCATCTTCAATTCCTTCCCGACGCGAAGATCGCGATCATCGGCCCCAACGGCTCGGGAAAGTCGACGCTGATGAAGATCATGGGCGGAATCGATCCCGATTTCGTCGGCGAGGCCTGGGCCGCGGAGGGAATCAAGGTCGGCTATCTGCCGCAGGAGCCGCAGCTCGATCCGACCAAGACGGTGATCGAGAACGTCCGCGAGGGGGCCGGACCGGTCGCCGACATGGTCGAGCGGTTCAACGCGATCTCGGCGGAGATGGGCGATCCCAAGGACGACACCGATTTCGACGCGCTGATGGAGGAGATGGGTGATCTCCAGACCAAGATCGACGCGGTCGACGGCTGGAGCCTCGACAACCAGCTCGAAATCGCGATGGAAGCGCTGCGCTGCCCGCCCGGCGATTCGCCCGTCACCAATCTGTCGGGCGGCGAGAAGCGCCGCGTGGCGCTGTGCAAGCTGCTGCTCGAAAAGCCCGATATCCTGCTGCTCGACGAACCGACCAACCATCTTGACGCCGAGAGCGTCCAATGGCTCGAAAACTACCTCAAGGAATATACCGGCAACGTCATCCTGGTGACGCACGATCGCTATTTCCTCGATAACGTCGTCAATTGGGTGCTCGAACTCGATCGCGGGCGCTATTACACCTACGAGAGCAATTATTCGGGCTATCTCGAAAAGAAATCCAAGCGGCTCGAGCAGGAGGAGCGCGAGGAAGCCGGCAAGCAGAAGGCGATCCGCGACGAGCTCGAATGGATGCGCCAAACGCCCAAGGCGCGCCAGACCAAGTCCAAGGCACGTATCCGCGCATTCGACGAGCTGGTCGCGAAGCAGGAGAATCGCGCGGTCGGCAAGGCGCAGATCCTGATCCAGATCCCCGAACGGCTTGGCCACAATGTCATCGAGGCCAAGGGGCTTTCCAAGGCGTATGGCGACAAACTGCTGTTCGAGGACCTCGACTTCAACCTGCCGCCCGGCGGGATCGTCGGCGTGATCGGCCCCAACGGCGCGGGCAAATCGACGCTGTTCAAGCTCATCACCGGCCAGGAACAGCCCGATGGCGGCGAGATCAACATCGGATCGACGGTCAAGCTCGGCTATGTCGACCAGAGCCGCGACGACCTCAATCCCGGCAACAATGTCTGGGAAGAAATCTCTGACAAGCTTGAGATTTTCCGTTTCGGCAAGCAGGAGCTCGGCACGCGCGCCTATGTCGGCGCGTTCAACTTCAAGGGAACCGACCAGCAGAAGAAGGTCGGCCAGCTCTCGGGCGGCGAACGCAACCGCGTCCACATCGCCAAGATGCTCAAGCAGGGCGGCAACGTCCTGCTGCTCGACGAACCGACCAACGACCTCGACGTCGAGACGCTGCGCGCGCTGGAGGAAGCGCTGGAGAGCTTCGCGGGCTGCGCGGTGGTCATCAGCCACGACCGCTTCTTCCTCGATCGCCTCTGCACGCATATCCTGGCGTTCGAGGGCGACAGCCATGTCGAGTGGTTCGAAGGCAATTTCGAGAGCTATGAAGAGGACAAGCGCCGCCGCATGGGCGATGCCGCGGATCGACCGACCCGGCTCGCATACAAGAAGCTGACGCGGTAAGGAGCGATCAACCGGGGCGGCGGCAGGCCGCCCCGATATCGGGCCCATTCCGGGTCACGCACGAACGCCCGCGCTTCGGATAAGGCGCGTTGTCCCTACATCCCGAAGCGTTTGGTGAAACCCTTCCAGCCGATGTCCTCCGCGGGCTGGACATCGACATGCTCGACCTGCGCCAGGCGCGGTCCCTGGTGGCAGGCTTCGACGAGCACCGCCAGCGCATCCTCGTCGCCGGTGGCGAAAATCTCAACCGCGCTGCCGTTGAAGTTACGGACCCAGCCGCGCAGGCTGAGATCGCGCGCCGCACCCATCGTCCAGTTCCGATATCCGACGCCCTGCACGCGCCCCGTCACCACAATCCGCTGCGTCACCGTCATCTGATTACCCATGCACTCGGCCGGCGACCCCCGCTCGGCCCGTAAAGACCCTAGCTGCCCGCTAACCATGAAGCAGGCACAAAATGCGCGGCTCGTCCCGAATTTCGGGAGGTTGGGCGCTCGCCGGCCTGCTGGGGAAGTGCCGCCGGCTCAGCGCACGCGCTTGACGAAGGTTTCGCCACCTTCGCGGCGTTCGGTCTGGAAGTTCGGGACGGCCTCGATCAGTTCCGAAAGTCGCGAGAAGCCATAATTACGTGCGTCGAAGCTCGAGCGGTTGCCGGCACGGCGGCCGAGCGCCGAAAGACTGACAAAGCCGCGTTCATCGCGGTTGGCGGCGTTGTAGGCGTCGATCAGCAGCTTGACGAGATCGGGGCCGATCGGCTCGTGCCGCCCGCGCGGTTCGCTTTCCTTAGCAGCCGCGGGCGCGGCCTCGGGCGCACGCGCGCCCTCCCCCGCCTTGCCAAGTGCGGCGACGTCGATGAAGCGCGTGCAGGCCTGCTTGAACGCCTCGGGCGTTTTGGCCATGCCGAAGCCGTACACCGGCAGCCCATCCTGCCGGATGCGCATCGCAAGCGGCATGAAGTCGCTGTCCGACGACATGATTCCGAACCCGTCGACGCGGCGCGAATAGAGCAGGTCCATCGCGTCGATCGTCATTTTCATGTCGGTCGCGTTCTTGCCCTTGGTGAGGTCGAACTGCTGGTGCGGCTCGATCCCGTGCTTGAGCGTGAGATCGGCCCAGGTCTTGAGCGATTGCTTGCGCCAATTGCCATAGACGCGCCGGATGTTCACCGTGCCCAATTCGGCGAGCACCGTCAGCACCGGATCGAGCGCGTTGGGCGACGCATTGTCGGCGTCGATCAGAAGCGCCACGTTTCCGGTCGGCGCATCATCGTTCATGCAGGTCGTTCCTTCGTTCCCGGCGCAGCGCCGGCCGCCGGCTGTTCGAGCAGGCTGATGCCCACCACCGCCAGCAAGCAGATCGCAAAACCGGGAACGATTTCATAGAGCCAATCGCTCCAGCCGAGCGCAATCCAGGCGACGACGGTGAGCGCGCCGAGGATCATGCCGACGAGCGCGCCATTGCGCGTCGTCCGTTCCCAGGTGAGGCTGAGGATCACGACCGGGCCGAACGCCGCACCGAAACCCGCCCACGCGTTCGATACGATGCCGAGCACCGACGTATCGGGATCCCACGCGATTGCGAGCGCGACCAGCGCGACCAGCAGCACCGAGATACGACCGGTGAGCACCAGTTCCTTCTGGCTCGCGTCCCGACGCAGGAAGCGGCGATAATAGTCCTCGACCACCGAGCTGGAGGCGACGAGCAACTGCGAGCTGATCGTGGACATGACCGCCGCCAGAATCGCGGCGAGCAGGAAGCCCGAAATCCATGGATTGAAGAGAATGTCCGAAAGCACGATGAAGATCGTCTCGGGATCGTCGAGCGGCAGGTTGTTCTCGGTCATGTAGGCGAGCCCCGCAAGTCCGGTCGCGAGCGCGCCGACCAGAGTCACGAGCATCCAGCCCATGCCGATGTTGCGCGAAGTCGGAATATCCTTGACCGAGCGGATCGCCATGAAGCGCACGATGATGTGCGGCTGCCCGAAATAGCCCAGCCCCCAGGCGAGCGCGGAGATCAGCCCGAGCCCCCCCATGCCGGCCCACAGGTTCATGTGGTTGGGATCGACGGCCCGAATGACGTCGCCTGCATGGTCCCATCCGCCGGCACCGCTCAGCGCGACGATGGGCACCAGGATCATCGCGACGAACATGATGCAGCCCTGGACGAAATCGGTGAGGCTCACCGCGAGAAATCCGCCGAACAGCGTATAGGCGATCACCACGCCGCCGGTCATGAACAGGCCGAGCTTGTAGCTTTCGCCGAACGCGGTGTCGAAGAGCTTGCCGCCAGCGACGAGGCCGGAGGCGGTATAGACCGTGAAGAAGACGATGATCACCGCCGACGACACCACGCGCAGCGCGTCGCCGTTGACGAAACGCTTGCCGAAATAGTCCGGAATGGTGAGCGCGTCGCCCACTTCCACGGTGCGCTGGCGAAGCCGCGGCGCGACGATCAACCAGTTGGCGAGCGCGCCGCAGAACAGGCCAACGCCGATCCACGCCGCCGAAAGCCCGGTCGCGTACATCGCGCCGGGGAGCCCGAGCATGAGCCAGCCGGACATGTCGGCCGCGCCCGCCGAGAGCGCGGTGACCCCCGGTCCCAGCGAGCGACCGCCCAGCACATAGCCGTCGATATCGCTCGTCGATTTCCGCCAGGCATATACGCCGATGCCCAACATCGCGATGAAATAGATCGCGAGACTAACTACCGTTCCTGTCTGCATGGCGCGGCGGATAGCATCCGAATCGCCGTTCGGCCACACCCTTCCAAAAAAACTTGGCGTCCGATTCGCGATCGTGCAGATTCAAAACGATATTTCGTTCAGCCCATCGGACTATCGTCATCGAATACTTGAATTTCCTTCAAACACCTCGTGGACGATCGCTCGGATACGCCGCATCATTGTCGATATCATCCTGCTTGGTCACGCGCTCGCTATTCTCCGGATCGTCGACCCGGTGCTTCGCATCCTGCGTGCCGACGTCGCGCTGGAGATTGCCGCCTTCCCGCAAATTCTGGCCCGGCGCCGGTTCGGTGCGGTCGATGATGTCGCTATCGTCGTGCTCGCGCGCGGTTTCGGTGCGCCTTTTGTCGTCGGCCATGATCGGTCTCCTTTCGCCCGCACCAACGCGGGCATGGAGAGTGGCGTTCCTCAAGCGGACGGATAAGAGACCGACATCACCTCATAATCGCGCTCGCCCGCAGGCAGCGTCACCCGGCGCACATCGCCAGCCGCGGCGCCGCGCAGCGCCCGCGCGATCGGTGCATTCCAGCCGATCCGTCCCGCGCCGGCATCGGCCTCGTCGTCGCCGACGAGGGTGAGCGTGCGCTCGTTGTCGTCCTCGTCAGCGATGGTGACGATCGCACCGAAATAGACCCGCGTCTTGTCGGGCTGGCGCGCCGGATCGACCATCTTTGCCGCCTTCATCCGCTTCGACAGCCAGCCGAGCCGCCGGTCGATCTCACGCAGCCGCTTGCGGCCGTAGATGTAATCGCCGTTCTCGGATCGGTCGCCATTGCCCGCCGCCCAGGCAATCGTCTCGACGAGCGCCGGCCGCTCGATGGCGAACAGCGCGTCATATTCGGCGCGCAGCGCGGAAAGGCCCGCGGGCGTAATGTAGTTGGGGCGGTCCATCTCTCCGCGGGGTTCAGCCCGGCCGCGACTTGCCCAGATACCAGCTCAACCGCGCGGCGCCGCGCGAACGGGCCTCGTCGGGGTTGAGCAGGTCGTACACCACGGCGTTCTCGAGCACGCGCTGGACGTAGTTGCGCGTTTCGGTGAACGGGATTGCCTCGATCCAGTCGATCATATCGACCGAACCGGTGCGCGGATCGCCATTCTCCTCGAGCCAGTCGTTCACGTTGCCCGGCCCTGCATTATACGCGGCGATCGCGAGCGGATAGCTGCCGTAGTGATCGAACATCCGCTGGAAATAGGTCGAACCGAGCTGGATATTATAGTCGGTATTGGTGGTGAGCGAGGCGGGCGTGTAGTCGAGCCCGATCCGGTTCGCCACCTCGCGCGCGGTTCCCGGCATCAACTGCATCAGCCCGCGCGCGCCGGCATGGCTGACCGCGGCACGATCGAACTGGCTCTCCTGCCGCGCGATCGCATGGACGATCGTCGAGAGGTCTCGCTGGCCTGCGGGCAGCTTCACGTGCGGGTAGCCGACCGCGGTGTAATCGTTGGCGCCGCTCGCGAGCGTGTTGCGGCCGACCATCACGGCGAGGTCGGGCCGACCCAGCGTGCGCGAGAGCTCGTCGGCCAGGCGGTGATCGTTCATCGTCGCCGCATCTTCGGCGATTGCGCGAACGAAGGCGGTCTGGTCTTCGTGGTCGCCCGCCTGCCCCAGGAACTGCGCCGCGCGCACGATCTCGCGATTGTAGAACGCGGCGCGGTCGCCCATCGGGACGGTGACCGCGGACAGCGCCTTGGGCGGCGACAGCGGTTTGCCCATCCGCTCGGTCGCGAGCTGGCCGTAGAAGGCGTCGCCATATCCGCTCGCGCGGGCATAGTAATCGTTCGCCCTCGCCTGGTCGCCCATCGCCGCGGCAGAGCGGCCTGCCCAATAGAGGCCCTTCGAGCGGGTATGCGCCGAGGGGAAGGGCCGCGAATAGCGGTCGAACATTGCGAGCGCATCGGCGGGCTTGTGGAGCGTGTCGAACGCGATCCGCCCCGCCAGCCAGACGAGATCGGTGTAGCGGTCCTTTTCGGCGTAGGATTGCGCCTCGAGATCGACCCCGGCGGGATAGGCGTCGTCCACCTGGCTCGCGATGGCATAGGCCTGCGCGTCCTGCCCGTCCGCCGCAGCGGCGCGGGCGTTGGTGAGCAGCACCTTGTACCAGGATGCGACCGACGCGGGCCGCGCGCTCAGATGATGCGGCTCGGCGAGCAGCGCGCGAGCCGTGGTCCATTGCCCGTTGTCGACAAGCCAGGAGGCACGGTCGGCGATGAAGCCCGGATCGTTGCGCTGCGCCGCCGTGACGGCGCCCGCCAGCGTCGCCGCGTTCGACGCATCGGCCTGGAAGGCGAGCCGCGCTGCGTAGAGCGCGCGGTTGCCCGGCGTCACGAAGGCGAGCTGGCGTTGCGCAGAGCTCGTCGCCCCCTGCCACAGCAGCATGTCCATCCGCGCGTCGTGGTCGGCGGGCGTGATCGCGTTGGCGAAGCCGCCGATGATCCTGGCCTCGTCGGTCGTGGAAAGCGTCCCCGACGTCCAGGCGTCGCGCGCCGCGGCGACCGCGCCGGCGCGGTCGCCCGTCACCATCAGCGCATCGGCATAGCGAACCTTGCCCGCGTTGGTCAGCGGTGGATATTTCGTGAAGAACGCGACCGCGGTCGTCGGCGACCAGCCGCCTTCGGGGTCCATCGCCCTCTCGGCCGCCTTGCGCAGCGCGGTCTCGCCCGGCCAGCCGGGATGCGCGTTCAGGAAGGCCGCATAGGCCTCGAACGAGAAATTGTCCGATTGCTGGAATCGCTTCCACTGGAGCACCGCTTCGGCGAGCGGGTCCGCCTGAATGGTGGCGGGCGCCGATTGCGGCATCACGCTGTTGAGCTGGGTCGCATACCAGCGCATCTGCTCGGGCGTGAGTTGGGAGGAAACGGCGACACCGGAAAGTCCGGCGGCGAGAACGATGAGTTTGAACGCGGCTACCATGTGGACAGGCTACGCCATCCGCTCCTATTTGTCTCCCCCCATCTCATCAAAAAAGCGCCGAATCACGTGTGATTCCGTGCGAGGAGCCGATGATGTTCTCCGGATCGATGCCTGCCCTGGTGACGCCCTTCGACGCGGCGGGGGACTTCGCCGAGTCCGCCTATCGCGATCTCGTCGAGTGGCAGGTCGCGGAAGGGTCGTCGGCGCTGGTGCCGTGCGGGACAACCGGCGAAGCGGCGACGATGACCGCCGACGAGCATTTCCGTGTCGTGCGCGCATGCGTCGATCAGGCGAAGGGCCGCGTGCCCGTGCTCGCGGGCGCGGGATCGAACGACACCCGCGTCGCGATCGCCAACATCAAGGCGGCGAAAGAGGCCGGCGCCGATGCCGCGCTGATGGTGCCGCCTTACTACAACCGCCCCAACCAGGAGGGCATCTTCCGCCACTTCCAGGCGATCGCCACCGCGTGCGATCTGCCGATCGTGCTCTACAATGTTCCCGGCCGCACTGTCACCGATATGGCGGTCGAGACGATCGGACGGCTCGCGCACGCCTTCCCCTCGATCATCGGCATCAAGGACGCGACCGGCGCGATCGCCCGCGTCTCCGCGCAGCGCGCCGCAGCGGGCGAGGATTTCTGTCAGTTCTCGGGCAATGACGACATGGCGCTCGCCTTCATGGCGATGGGCGGCAAGGGCTGCGTCTCGGTGACGGCGAACGTCGCGCCGAGGCTGTGCGCCGATTTCCAGGCCGCGTGCCTAGCCGGCGATTTTGCCGATGCGTTGGTGTTGCAGGACAGGCTCTACCCGCTCCACGCCGCGCTCTTCACCGACGCCTCGCCCGGTCCGATCAAATACGCGATGACGCGTGTGCGCCGCGGCTTTCCCGAGGGGCTGCGTCTGCCGATGACCTGGCCCGGCGAAGCCAGCCGCCGTGCGGTGGATATGGCGCTGGAGCATGCCGGGCTGATCTGACCTGCAACATGCAAGAACGGGGCGCCATTGCGCTCCTATTCATTTCGATTTCGCAAGAAGTGAAACCGATTGGGAACAACGGCGGCCGGCGATCCGTTGCTTGGGTGTGGCCTGGTAACCGACCGGTCATTTTCCCTTACGTAGGATCGAAAGGAGGATCTTTGTGTCCTACCGCACTATATTGTTAGGCGCCGCTGCATTCACTTGTATTGCGGGTGCCCCTGCCGCTTCCGCTCAGGATACACCCGCCCCCGTTCAGGAACGCGTCTCCGAAACGTCCAATGGCGGCTGGATCAGCTTGTCGGGCAAGGTCGTTTCCGCCTCACCCCACCAATTCATGCTCGATTATGGTGCCCAGACCATCCCCGTCGAGATGGACGACTATCGCTGGTATGACGAAAACGTTCTTCTACCCGGCGACAAGGTGACGGTCACCGGCCGGATGGATGACGATTTCTTCGAGAGCCGCAAGATCGAAGCCGGATCGGTCTATGTCGACGATCTCCACCGCTATTTCTACGCGAGCCCCGCCGACGAGGAAGACGGCTATTACACCTACTTCCTCGCGCTCGATCCGATCACCAACAACGAATCGGTGTCGCTCGCCGGCAGCGTCTCGGCGATCGACGGTGAAGTCATGACGCTGGACGCCGGGCTCCAGAATTTCCGGATTGACACCGGCTCGCTGGGCTACGATCCGTTCGACGCGACCGGGCTCGAGCAGGTCCATGTCGGCGATCACGTCGTCGTGTCGGGCCGGATGGACGATGGCGACCTATTCGACCACCGCGAGATCGATGCGACCGGCATGACCATGCTGTCCTCTACCTGAGCGCGGGGCCGCGTGCGGCGCGAGCGGGCGTCGCACCCCCTTTCCACGCGACGGCGCTTCCCCTACATCGCGCGCTTCCATGTCCCGCCCCAAGCCCGCCACCTTCGAGAAAGTGAAGACCGTCGCCGAGAACCGTCGTGCGCGGTTCGATTATGCGATCGAGACCGTCTATGAAGCGGGGATCGCGCTCACCGGCACCGAGGTGAAGTCCTTGCGCTTCGGCGAAGGCTCGATCGCCGAAAGCTATGCCGAGGTGAAGGGCGAGGAGGTGTGGCTGGTCAACTCGAATATTCCCGAGTTCAGCCACGGCAACCGCTTTAATCACGAACCCAAGCGTCCGCGCAAGCTGCTGCTCCACGAGCGCGAGATCAACAAGCTCCACGGCGCCGTCGCCCGTGAGGGCATGACGCTCGTGCCGCTCTCGATCTATTTCAACGCCCGCGGCCGCGCCAAGGTCGAGCTCGCGCTCGCCAAGGGCAAGAAGGCGCACGACAAGCGCGAGACGATCAAGGAACGCGACTGGAAACGCGAGCAGGGCCGGCTGCTGCGCGACCGTGGCTGAAACCGGGCGTTTGGCGCGGATGGGCGCCTGGACACGCGACCGCGTTCCCACGCGCGCGCAGATCGAACGCAACCGCTTCCTGAAGCCGGTCGCGCATCGCATTCTCGCGCCGTCGCTATGGCGTTTCACCCGACGGTCGGTGCCGCGTGGCGTCGCGCTGGGCATCCTCGCGGGCACGCTCTGTCCGGTCGCGCATATGCCGCTTGCCGCGACCTTGGCCTTCCCGCTGCGCGCCAATGTGCCCACCGCGGTGATGGTGACGTTGCTCAACAATCCGCTGACGGTGCCGCCGCTCTGGTACGGCGCCTATCATATCGGCCGCATCGTGCTGCGCTGGGACGCGGTCGTGCCGGGGCAGCCGATCGCCCATCAGGCCGCCGCGGGGTGGCTGCACTGGCTGATCGCGCAGGGCGGGCCGGCGACGATGGTGGGGCTGATCGTGATCGCGATCGTGCTCGCAACGGTCGGCTATGTCGCGGCGGCCCTCGGCTGGCGCTGGTGGGTGGTCCGCAAGTGGCGCGCGCGCGGCCGCGGATGATTTCATCTGTTACTGGTTTGACTGTGCGTGTCAGCCGGTTAAGACACGCCATCATCCCTCGCAGCCAGGACGCCCCATGCGCACTTCCCTGATCGTCACGTTGCTCGCCACCGCCGCGCTCGCCGGCGCCGCCGCCGCGCAGGACACGCCCGCCGACAATCCGCTCGCCAAGGCGGCGATCGGCCCGGTCCACCCCGCCACGTCCGACGCGGCACAGCTCGGCGCGTTCGGCATCGATCAGGGCGGGATGGACACGACCGTGAAGCCGGGCGACGACTTCTACGACTATGTCAATGGCACGTGGCAGGCCAAGACGACGATCCCCGCCGATCGCTCGAGCTACGGCATGTTCCACGCGCTCCAGGATTTGTCGCTCCAGCGCTCGCGTACGATCCTCGACGAGGCGGCGAGCACGCCCGGCACCAAGATCGGCGACTATTATGCGAGCTTCATGGACGAGGCCGCGGTCGAGGCGAAGGGGCTGGCGCCCGTCCAGCCCTGGCTCGATGCGATCGCAAAGGCGGGCGACAAAACCGCGCTCGCCACCGAGATGGGCACGCTGTCGCGCCTCGGCGTCGGCGATTTCTTCGGACTTGGGGTCGGTCAGGACGACAAGCATCCCGAGGCCTATATTGTCGGCCTGCGCCAGTCGGGGCTCGGCCTGCCCGATCGCGATTATTACCTGAAGGACGATCCCAAGCTCGCGCAGACGCGAACCGCCTATCAGGCCTATCTCGCCAAGATGTTGACGCTGGCGGGCGAGGCAAATGGCGAAGCACGGGCGGCCGCGGTCTACAATCTCGAAAAAGCGATCGCCGAAGTCCATTGGGATCGCGCCGAATCGCGCGATGCGGACAAGACCTACAACGTCTGGTCGCGTGCCGATTTCGCCGCCAAGGCGCCGGGCTTCCCGTGGACGGCCTACGCGACCGCGCTCGGGGTCGAGGCGCAGCCGCAATATCTCGTGGCTCAGCCCTCCGCCATCACCCGCGAGGCCAAGATCTTCGCGGATACGCCGATCGCGGTGCTCAAGGATTATGCGATGCTCAACGTGCTGAGCGCCTACGCATCGTATCTGCCCAAGCGCTTCGACGAGACCCATTTCGCCTTCTACGGCACCGTGCTGTCGGGCACGCCCGAGCAGCAGCCCCGCTGGAAGCGCGGTGTCTCGCTGGTGAGTTCGGGCATGGGCGAGGCCGTCGGCCAGATCTACGTCGAGCGATACTTCCCGCCCGCGGCAAAGGCGGCCGCCGACCGGCTCGTCCAGAACATCATCGCCGCGATGGGCGCGCGGATCGACAAGCTCGACTGGATGGCGACCGAGACCAAGGTCAAGGCACACGAGAAGCTCGCGGCGTTCACCCCCAAGATCGGCTATCCCGACGTCTGGCGCGACTATTCGACGCTCAACATCGATCGCGGCGATCTGGTCGGCAATGTCGCGCGGGCGCGCGGCTTCGAATATCAGCGGCGCCTCAACCATCTCGGCCAGCCGATCGACCGCGGCGAATGGGGCATGACCCCGATGACGATCAACGCCTATGCCAATCCGACGATGAACGAGATCGTCTTCCCCGCCGCGATCCTCCAGCCGCCGTTCTTCGATCCCAACGCCGATCCGGCGGTCAATTACGGCGGCATCGGCGCGGTGATCGGGCACGAGCTGAGCCACCATTTCGACGACCAGGGCCGCAAGTACGACAAGACCGGCGCGCTGACCGACTGGTGGACGCCCGAGGACGTGACGCGCTTCAAGGCCTTCACCGACAAGCTCGTCGCGCAATATGACGCCTACGAGCCGCTGCCCGGGCTGCACATCAAGGGCGCCAACACCCTCGGCGAGAACATGGCCGATCTCGCCGGGCTCACGGTGGCGCTCGACGCCTATCACCGCTCGCTGGGCGGCAAGCCGGCGCCGGTGATCGACGGCACCACCGGCGACCAGCGCTTCTACGAAGGCTGGGCGCAGGTGTGGCGCACCAAGTTCCGCGAGCCGGCGCTGCGCGCGCAGGTGATCGCCAACGAGCATTCGCCCGGCGAGCAGCGCGCCGCGACGGTGCGCAACCTCGATCCGTGGTACAAGGCGTTCGACGTCAAGCCCGGCGACAAGATGTACCTGACGCCCGAGCAGCGCGTGCGCATCTGGTGATTGCGGGAGGCGGCGCGCGTCGCCGCCTCTCGATGCGATTTCGGTGTTCCTGCAATCGCGGGAACACCATTTCGCTAAGACCATGAGCGCTTGACCGCCGCCCGAGCGCTGCCATGAAGGGCGCGATGGCCACGCATTCCCTCCCCTTGCCCGCTCGCCTGTCGCCGACTCGCAGCGCAGGGCTCATCGCTGGCGGCGCCGGCGTCGCGGCAGCGGCGCTCATCCTCTGGATTCTCGGTGATCCGATCATCGCGGCCGGATTTTTCGCCACCGCCATTGTCGTCGGAGGGCTGCTGATCGCCGCGCGGCGGCTGCTCCCCGCCCCGGCAGAGAGCAAGGATATGGCGGTCGATTGGTCGCTCGCCCGCTCGCTCGCCGGAACGAGTCCCGACGCGGTGGCGATTACCGATCGCGCGGGCCGCCTCGTCTGCGCCAACGATCGCTACGAAGCGCTGTTCGGCGGCTTCCCCACCCCGCCCAGCCTCCCCGTGGGGGAGGACGGGGTCTCCGCGCTTGCCGCAGCCGGCCGTGCGGCGTGGCGCGACGGAACGGGGAATGTCGCGCGGCTCGTTTCGAACGGAACCCCGCTCGCCACCGACATCGCGCGCTCGGGGACGAGCGAGGACATGCTGATCTGGCGCTTCCACGGTGCCGAGGGGCTCGATCTCGTCGGCAATGTGGGAAACCTGATCGCCGGTCCCACGGGCGATCGCCTCGCCTCGGCCGGAATCATGGCCGCGCTGCTCTCGCCGGAGGGCCGCATCCGCGCCGCCAATCGGGTCTTCCGCGCGCGCGCATTGGGGCATGAGGAAGGCGCCGTCGCGGGCCGCGATTTCGCACGCTTTCTCATCACCGATGCGCAGGGCCTCGTCCGTTTCGAACGCGAGGGGCTCGCGGGAACGCCGATGCGCGTGCTCCAGATCCCGTTCCTCGAGGGCGAAGGCGTGCCGATGCTGGTGGTGCTGCTCGACGAGGAAGAGGGCGCCGGCCCCGCCCTCGGGACTACTGCCGCCGCGACGCTCAAGAGCCTGGTCGCGATGATGCCCTTCGGCACCGCGCTGGTCGATCGCGATGGCCGGTTCATCCAGATGAACGATGCCTTCGTTCGCGCCGCGCACGTCGATCCGGTCGCCCCGCCCGTCTATCCGAGCGACCTCGTCGTGCGCGAGGACAAGACCGCGATTGCCGACGCGATCCGCCGCTTCGCCGGCGGCGCGGCGCGCGCGAGCGATCTTGCGGTGCGTCTCAAGGAGCGCCCCGAGGAACCGGTGGTGCTCTCGATCGCGGGCGCGCGCGGCCTCGGCGAGGCGGCGGTGCTCCTGAGCCTCAAGGACAACAGCGTCGAAGACCGTCTCAAACGCGAGGTGGCGCAGGCGACGAAAATGCAGGCGGTGGGCCAGCTCGCAGGCGGGGTCGCGCACGATTTCAACAACATCCTGACCGCGATTATCGGCCATTGCGACCTGATGTTGATGCGCCACGCGCCGGGCGACAGCGACTATGACGACATCCAGCAGGTCCGCGCCAACTCCAACCGCGCGGCAAGCCTGACTCGGCAGCTCCTCGCCTTTTCGCGCCAGCAGACGCTGCGCCCGCAGGTGCTCCAGCTTCCCGACGTCATCTCCGAAGTGTCGAACCTGTTGAAGCGCCTGCTCGGCGAAACGGTGACGCTCACCGTCAAGCATGGCCGCAACCTGGGGCCGGTGCGCGCCGATCCGGGACAGCTCGAGCAGGTCGTCGTCAACCTCGCGGTGAATGCGCGCGATGCGATGCTCGCCACCCACCCCAATGGCGGCGGTGCGCTCACCATTCAGACGCTCACGGTTTCGGCGGCCGAGGTTCGCAAGATGGGCTCGGACGTGCTGCCGGTCGCCGATTATACCGCGCTCAGGATCAGCGACACCGGCACAGGCATCCCGCCCGAGCATCTGGGGAAGATTTTCGAGCCGTTCTTCACGACCAAGGAAACCGGCAAGGGTACCGGTCTGGGTCTCTCGACCGTCTATGGCATCGTCAAGCAATCGGGCGGGTACATCTTCGCCGAATCGAAGCCGGGGGACGGCGCCACCTTCACCATCTACCTTCCCATCCACGCCGCGGGCACCGCCGTCGCCGCGGCGCCGGTCAAGCAGAAACAGGGCGATCTCTGGGGCTCGGGCACGGTGCTGCTGGTCGAAGACGAGGACATGGTGCGCGCGGTCGCCGAGCGCGCGCTGACGCGTCAGGGCTACACCGTCGTCACGGCAGAAAACGGCGAAGCCGCGCTCGACCTGCTCGCCGAGGGCGAGCGGCCAGACCTGCTCGTCTCCGATGTCGTCATGCCGGTGATGGACGGGCCCACGATGGTTCGCGAAGCACGCAGGCGCTACCCCGATCTCCCGATCCTGTTCATGTCGGGCTATGCCGAGGAACAGCTCCGCCGCTCGATCGACATCGACAATGTCGCCTTCATCGCCAAACCCTTCTCCGTCCAGCAGCTCGCCGAAGCGGCACGCGACGCGCTCAGCGAGAGATAGCGCTGGCGACCCGCTCCGGCTGTCGCTAAGTCGGCACGCATGACCGACGCCCGCCGTATTCTGATCGTCGAGGACGAGCCCCTGATCGCGATGATGCTCGAGGATTTCCTCGATGCCCTCGATCACCAGGTGGTCGGCACCGCCGATAGCGTCGACACGGCGCTCCCGCACGTCGCCGAAGGCAGGCTCGATGCGGCGATCCTCGACGTCAACCTGCGCGGCGGCGAGAAAAGCTGGCCGATCGCCGACGCGCTAAGCGAAGCGGGAATACCCTTCGTCCTCGCAAGCGGCGGCAGTGCCGACACCATCGCCGAGCCCCATCGCGACCGGCCGATGCTCACCAAGCCCTTCACGATGGACGGCGTCTCGAAAGCCCTCGCGGCGCTTTGACGACCGCCGGAACGGCTGGTCGGGGAGACAGGATTCGAACCTGCGACCCTCTGCTCCCAAAGCAGATGCGCTACCAGGCTGCGCCACTCCCCGAGCCGACCCGCGCTTTGCCCGTCTCGCGCACGGCGCGCAAGCCGAATGGTGGGCCCGGCAGGACTCGAACCCGCAACCTAGCCGTTATGAGCGGCCAGCT
>CAMLGC010000038.1 GCA_946479505.1 uncultured Sphingomonadaceae bacterium | reverse complement strand
AACAGCACGGTGTCCTGCGGCACGATTCCGATCGCGGCGCGCAAGCTCGCCTGCGCCACCTGCGAAATGTCCTGCCCGTCGATCGTGATCCGCCCGCCGGTCAGATCATAGAAGCGGTAAAGCAGCCGCGCGAGCGTCGATTTGCCCGCGCCCGATGGCCCCACCACCGCGACCGTATGCCCCGCCGGAACATCGAGGCTGATCCCGTCGAGGATCGGCCGACCGTCGTCATAGCCGAAACGCACGTCCTCGAAACGAACCGCGCCGTTGCTGACGAGCAAGGCCGGCGCGCCCGGCGCATCGACCACCTCGCTCGGCGTGTCGATCAGGTCGAACATCGCCGCCATGTCGATCACGCCCTGGCGGATCGTGCGATAGACCATGCCGAGCAGATCGAGCGGCCGGAAGAGCTGCGATAAAAGCGTCGAGACGAACACCACGTCGCCCGCCGAGAAGCGCCCCTGGCTCCACCCCCAGGCCACGAACGCCATCCCGCCGCCCAGCATCGCATTGGTGATCGCCGCCTGCCCCACATTGAGCAGCGCGAGCGAGTTCTCGGACTTGACCGCAGCGGCCGCATAGGCCTCGACCGCCGCGTCATAGCGCCGCGCTTCGCGCGATTCCGCTCCAAAATACTTCACCGTCTCGAAATTGAGCAGCGAATCGACCGCGTGCGCCACCGCACCGGTATCGAGATCGTTCATCCGCGCGCGCAGCGCGTTGCGCCAGTCGGTGATCTTCTGCGTGAAGACGATATAGGCCGCGACCATCACCACCGTCGCGCCGACCAGCGCCAGCCCGAAATTGACCCAGAAGATGCCGAGCACCAGCGCCAGCTCGAACACCGTCGGCGCGATGTTGAACAGCATGAAATAGAGCATCGTATCGATGCTCTTGGTCCCGCGCTCGACCACCTTGGTGACCGCGCCGGTACGGCGTTCGAGGTGGAAGCGCAGCGAAAGCTGGTGGAGGTGCCCGAACACGCGCGAGGCGAGCCGCCGCGTCGCTTCCTGTCCGACGCGCTCGAACACGACGTTGCGCAGATTGTCGAACAATGTCGTCGAAAAGCGCGCGGCCGCATAGCCTGTTACGAGCAGGATCACGAGTGTCGCCAGCCCGCGATCGCCCGCCGCCATCCGATCGACCGCATATTTGAGCGTATAGGCCGCACCGAACACCTGGACGAGCTTCGAGGCGAGCACGAGCAGCATCGCGCCGACGATCCGCAGCTTCAGCCGCGCCTCGCCCGCCGGCCAGAGATACGGCAGAAAGCGCCGCAACGTCGGCCAGAGCGGCTGGTCGGCGCGGGTGCGGGAGGTGGGATCGGGCGGCATGCTGCCGCGATGTAGGCGCGAGGGCCGCCGACCGCTACACGCGATCCATCTCGGGCAACGCCCAGTCGATCGGCGCCAGGCCGCGTTCCTCGAGGAACGTGTTGGTCTTGGAAAAATGCCGGCATCCGAAGAAGCCGTTATGCGCCGAAAGCGGCGAAGGATGCGCGGCCTTGAGAACGAGGTGGCGCCCGCCCTTGTCGATCGAGTCGACGAACGCCGCCTTCTTCTGCGCATAGCTGCCCCACAGGAGGAAGGCGACCGGCTCGGGTTGCGCTGCGACGTGGCGGATGACCGCGTCGGTGAACCGTTCCCAGCCGCGCCCCCGATGCGACGCGGCGGCGCCCGCCTGCACCGTCAGCACCGAGTTGAGCAGCAGCACGCCCTGCCCCGCCCAATGTTCAAGGAAACCATGGCGCGGCGGAGCGAGGCCGAGATCGGCCCGAAGCTCCTTGTAGATGTTGACGAGGCTCGGCGGCACGCGCACGCCGGGCCGCACCGAAAAGCACAGGCCGTGCGCCTGGCCCGGCCCGTGATACGGATCCTGCCCCAAAATGACGACACGCACGCGCTCGGCCGGGGTCAGATCGAGCGCGCGAAACCACTCGCCACCCTTCGGGAAGATTGCCTTGCCCGCCGCCTTCTCGCCGACGAGGAACGATTTGAGCGCCGCCATATAGGGCCGCTCGAACTCTCCCCGAAGCGGTGCGAGCCAGCTAGGATGCAAGGTGATGTCGTCGCTCATTGCGGCCGCCGAAATGTCCGATCGGCGCAGGGGGTGTCAACGGGCGGGCCGCAGCTTGGCCGCTCCAACGCCGCACCAGAGCGTTCGGGATCGCCGTGCCGGGAGAGCGCCGAACCGAGGGGGTGCCCATAACGCCAAGCTCGCGCTGTTGATCGCGACTATGCGGCGGGCGATCTCGCGGTCTCGATGCATCTCGCCTCGGACAGACGTTCGAATTCGGTCCGATCTTCGTCTTCGACCTGGGCCGATAGCTCACAGCCGCGCGAGCGTTTTCGGATCGCGGACCCCTTCATAGAAGGCATCGAGGCAGCGAGCGAAGGATGCGGGATCATCTCCCGAATCGATCGCCGCCGCCTCGAACAGCGTCATCGACGAGCGCAGCTTGATCGCATCGATGCCGCCGAGAATCGATTCGGCGCTCGCCCCCGCATGGCACAGGATCGCCGCAACCGCCTGCCGCAATCGCGAACCGAGCACCGGATGCGCGAGATACGCGCGCGCCTCGGCGCCGTCGGCGATCGCGTAGCGGCGCGCCATGACGCTCGTGCCGAGCCCCGCAATCTGCGGGAAGACGAACCACATCCAATGGCTCGCCTTGCGGCCTGCTTCGAGCTCCGCGAGCGCGCTGCGCCAGACGCCTTGCTGCGCCTCCACGAACCGATCGAGACCGTGCTCCATCGTTGCTCCTCGTTGCCTGGCGCGGTGCTGCCACGCCCCGGCGGAAATCGTGCTGATCCAGATTAGATTGGCTGATTCCGCCCGTAACCCAAAGCCCTCGACATCGTTGTCCGGATGAGGCGCCGCGCTCCCTTTCGTCGGCGCCCCCGGACCAGCATCAGGAGGCAAGAATGGGATTGTTCAGCAAGGACATCAACACGCTCGACGCGCTGTACCTGCACACGCTTCAGGACATCTATTACGCCGAGCACCAGATCACCAAGGCGCTGCCCAAGATGATCGACAAGGCAACCGATCCGCAACTGAAGCAAGGCTTCGAGATGCACCTCAAACAAACCGAGGGGCAGATCGACCGGCTCGACCAGATCTTCTCGCAGATGGGCAGGGAAGCGGAAGGCGTCACCTGCCCGGCGATCGACGGCATCATCAAGGAAGCCAACGAGATTGCGGGCGACATCGACGACAAGAAGGTGCTCGACGCGGCGCTGACCGCGGCGGCGCAGGCGGTCGAGCATTACGAGATCACCCGCTACGGCACGCTGATCGCCTGGGCGAGGCAGCTCGGCCACAAGGATGCCGTGCCGCTGCTCGACGCGACGCTCGGCGAGGAGAAGGCGACCGACGAGAAGCTCACCAGGATGGCCGAGGCCAAGATCAACGCCGGCGCCGAGATGGCGACCGCCTGACGGCGCGCGGCCGGCCTTGGACGAGGACGGCCGATGTGCTTACCTGTTCCGCGACGCCGATCCGGCGCATGCGACGGCCGCCGGAGACGCGTCGCGGGAGATTTTGTTGCGATGCTCGAACACGTTCCCAGATGGCTCGGCGCTGCGATGAAAGGAATGCGCGCGGGCGCCGACAAGCTCGCCATTATCCAGCTCGCCGAGGGCGCCGAGTTCGCGACAATCGATCTGCGAAGCCCGGCCTTTGCCAACGAAAGCCGGCTGCCGCCGCGCTTCACCGCCGATGGCGACGGCGCTTCACCGCCGCTCGTCTGGGGCGAAATGCCCGAGACGACTGCCTCGATCGCGCTGATCGTCGAGGATGCCGATGCGCCCGCACCCGCGCCGCTGGTCCATGCCATCGTGTGGGATCTGCCGCCCGACGAGCATCGTCTGGCGGAGGGCGCGATCGAAGCGGATGGCGCCGGAAGCGCGGACGGACGCGACGTCGGCCGGCATTCGTTCTTCGGCGAAGGATGGCTCCCACCCGATCCGCCGACCGGGCATGGCGAGCACCGTTATGCGTTCCAGCTTTTCGCCCTCGACGGCGATGTGCCCGATCCGGGCGAGACACCGAGGCGCGGCGCGCTGCTCAAGGCGATGCGCGGTCATGTGATCGCGGCGGGGCTGCTGATCGGCACGTATTCGCGCGGCGATCCGGCGCCGGTGGATCGTGCGGGCGCCGCCCAGGGGCTGCGCGCGGCGGGCAATGTCTAACCGATGATGCCGCCGGCCGCGGCGCTGTGGCCGATGATGACGAGAATAGTCGTCGCGAACGAGGCGAGGCCGATCAGGAAGCTGCGCATCGGAGAAACTCCACGAAGGGGTGGCTGCGCCGTCCCGATCAGGCGATCGGGACGACGGGAACGGCAGCGCCGATCATCAGCGCGGCGAAAACGAGCGAGCCGACGAGCGAGACGGCGACGCGCTGGATGGATTCGAAACGGACGGTCATGTTTTTGGTCCCTGCAAGTGCCGATCGGACCATCCGACCGGCGATGTCCAAGGCTTTGCAGGGCGTGTGCCAAGTTCCTAAGTGCTTGAAATTACGAGAAGCGCGTTCTCGGGTAACGCATGAAATGGTGAAAAACGCCATGGCGCATTGGCGAATTGCGCTATCGGTTGGTCGTTCCGACCGACGACGATCGCAGACAATTGCGGCCGTCCGCCTTGGCAGCATAGAGGAGCCGGTCGGCGCGACCGAGAACCGTGCCGAGACGCTCGCCCGGGGCGGCGAGCGTCAGCCCGGTCGAAAAGGTGACCTCGCCCAGCGGTGCATCGGTTTCGCGCAACCGATAGCGCTTGCCGGCAACGGTCGCGCGCGCGCAGTCGAGCATCGTCTCGGCTTCGGCCAGCGACACGCCGGTGAAGAGCACGGCGAACTCCTCGCCGCCGTAGCGCGCGACCAGATGGCCTGCGCAGATCTCGCTCAACGTGCCGCCGATCGCCCGCAGCACGCGATCGCCCACCGCATGGCCGAAACTGTCATTGACCTGCTTGAAATGGTCGATGTCGCACATTGCGAGGCAGAGCACGGGATCTGCTTCGCCGGGCACCCGATATTGCTCTTCGAGCGCGCGTCGGTTGGGCAGTTCGGTCAACGGATCACGCTGCGCGTCGGCACGCGCTTCCTCGAGCTCCTGCCGCAGCGCCTGCGCCTCGCGTGTCGCATCATCGAGCCGGCCTTCGACGGCGCGGGTGCGGTCGACCATGGCGCGCGCGATCGAGACGATCTCATCGACCGGACTGCGATCGCGGGCGTCGGTGATCGCATCGGCCCCGGCGGCGATATTGCTCGCAAACGCCCTCGCCTCGGCCTGGACCGAGCGAACGATATCTTCGACGCCGTCGATCTGCATCTGCGTGCGCGCGGCCCATTGCTCTCCCGTCGCCCGGTCGAGCGCCGCCGGACCGACCCTCTCGCCGAGCGAGGCGATGTCCGCCAGGGTCAGCCGGATGCCGCCGTCGACCAGCCCATGCACGGCGCGCGCGAGCGGCCCTTCGGGTTCGCTGAGAATTCGATAGACGAAGCCGTACGTGACGGGATCGGCGCCGAGTCGATGATCGCGAAGGAACGCACCGATGCGATTGAACAACCGGCGCGAGGCTTCGTCCGGTGCGCCGCTTGCGAGCGCGCCGCCAGAGCTCCCGTCACCCGGGTGACCCGGGCCTTTCTCCGACACATGCGAAGCCATTGCCACTCCCGGCCGATATCATGGCGATCAACTGCTAAAATCTCGTAACGCGACGAAAAATCCGTGCGCGCTAGCGCGGATGCGCCGCGCGCCAGGCGCGCACCACGGCGAGCGTGCCGGTGATGTGCCCTTCGGGCGCAGGATCGCTGTGGACGTAGAGAATACGGCCGTCTGGAGCGATCACGTAGCTCGTCCGACTGGTGATCTGACGCGGCGCCGAGCCGTTGATCGCCACTTTCTTGCCGATGTCCACGTCGTAATTGGCGACGACCCCGGGGCCCGCGCTCGCCACCGCGAACTTGCCCGCGCATTTCTGGGTCGAGAACTGCGCGAGCGTATCGACGGTATCCGCCGACATGCCGATCACCGTCGCGCCCGCCGCCGTAAAGTCGCCGATCCGCTCGGCGAACGCATGCGCTTCGGCATTGCACCCGGAGGTGAACGCCGCTGGAAAGAAATAGAGGACGACCGGGCCCTTTTCGAGCTGGTCGGCGAGATGGACGGTGAAGACCTTGCCCGCGATCGCGCCGCGGGTGGTGAAATCGGGCGCGGTCGCCCCTTTTTCGAGAGCGGCAGTGGCGGGGACGCTGAGCGCCAGCGCCGATAGCGCCGCAAGTGCAGCACGCATCGGATCCAATCCTTCCTGCGATCCCAGGCCTGAATAGGCCATGGCGGCGCCTTGTGCAATTGTGGTGCATGAGGATTGCACGACCAGGATGTCATGGCCTTTGCCGACGCACCGCGGTAGGGGCGGGCGATGCGTGTTTCCCCCGACGACATCGCCTTCGCCGAGCGCCTCGCCGACGCCGCGGGCGCGGCGGTGCGCCCCTATTTCCGTGCCGCGCACGGTCTCGAAATCAAAGCCGACGCGTCGCCGGTGACGGTCGCAGACCGCGCCGCCGAGGAAGCGATGCGCGCGCTGATTGCCGCCAAACATCCGCGGGATGGCGTGATCGGCGAGGAATTCGGCACGAGTGCGGGCACGAGCGGGCGCGTCTGGGTGCTCGATCCGATCGACGGCACCCGCGCCTTCATTTCGGGACGCCCGCTCTTCGGAACGCTGGTCGCCCTGACGATGGACGGCTGGCCGACGATCGGGGTGATCGACCAGCCGATCGCGCGCGAGCGCTGGGTGGGCGCCGTCGGGCGGGCGACCACGTTCAACGGCTCGCCCGCATCGACCAGGCGCTGCGGCGCGCTCAACGACGCGCTGCTCGCGACCACCTCGCCGGCGCTGTTCGACGACGGGCAACTCCACGCCTTCGAGCATCTCGACGGCGCCGTCCGGAGCATTGTGCTCGGCGGCGACTGCTATAATTACGGCTGCGTCGCGAGCGGGTGGCTCGACCTCGTGGTCGAGGCTGGCCTCAAGCTGCATGATTTCGCAGCGCTGGTGCCGGTGGTCGAGGGCGCGGGCGGGCGGATGTGCGATTGGCAGGGCGACCCGCTGACCGCCGACAGCATCGGCGAGGTGATCGCCGCGGGGGACCCGGCCCGCATCGAGGAGATCATCGATCTGCTCGGCTGCCGGGGCGACCACGCGCCTGGGCAAAGTTGACCAACTTGACCGTCCGGCGGGGGACGCGCCGCGAGCGATCGCGAATCGTGAAGACCGCGCAAACGCTGGTTTTGCGAGGTCGTCATGCCGACAAGCGGGGTCCCACGGAATCAAGGCCGCGCCGGACCGGCAGCCCGACGAGTCAACTTTGCCGGGAGGATCGAATCGGAACGGAAGATGACGTGCGATCATCCGCCATGTTGAACCAGAAAAGGCGCGTGTAGGACAGCCTTTCGAGCAAATCGTACGGGGGGAAGCGCCTTCCACACTCACCTTCCCCGGCGAAGGCCGGGGTCCAGCATCGGGCGCTCCGCAACTGGGCCCCGGCCTTCGCCGGGGAAGAGCCGGCACGCTGATGGGTGTGCCCTATTTCGATCGCGAATCGCTCAACCCGAAACCGGCGCGCCGATCGACCAGCGGTGCCCGAACGGATCGGTGACCTGGCCATAGCGGTCGCCCCAGAACTGGTCGGCGAGCGGCATCGTCACGGTCGCGCCCGCCTCGGTCGCGCGGGCGAACCAGCGGTCGGCATCGTCGACCTGGAGGTGGAGCGTGACCGCGGCGGGCGCGCCGATGCCGCCGGTCCATTCCGGGAAATCGTCGTTAAGCATCACCGATCCGCCGTTGATCTCAAGCGCGCAGTGCATCACGCGCGCGCCGTCTTCGGCCATGTGGCGGCGCAGCTCCTCGGCGCCGAATGCGCGCGTGTAGAAATCGATCGCCTGCGCCGCCTTGCCGCCGCCGATCGTGAGGTGCGGGATCACGCCCGCCACAATGCCGTCGTCCGCCATCTCGCCTCTCCTTACAGAATTGCGATCCGTGTAGCCGATCCGGCGAGAACAAGGAACGTTGCCTTGCATCGCAGGGACGCTTCGGCTAAGCGCGCGCCTTCCCGCGAGATGAACAAGAGGGACTGCCCGGCTGGTATGGGCTGCCGTGGCCGTCCGCGATCGTCGCGAAACGTAAGGAGACGAAAATGCCCAAGCTCAAGACCAAGAGCGGTGTGAAGAAGCGCTTCAAGCTCACCGCGACCGGCAAGATCAAGCACGGCGTGGCCGGCAAGCGCCACCGCCTGATCAGCCACAACGCGAAGTACATCCGCCAGAATCGCGGCACGACCGTCCTGTCCAAGGCCGACACCGCCACCGTCAAGGCGTGGGCGCCTTACGGCCTCAACTAAGGAGACGGGACAATGGCACGCGTCAAACGGGGTGTAACCACCCGCGCCAAGCACAAGAACATCCTGGAACAGGCGAAGGGCTATTACGGCCGTCGCAAGAACACCATCCGCATCGCGCGGCAGGCGGTCGAGAAGGCCGGCCAATATGCCTATCGCGACCGCAAGGT
Source organism: uncultured Sphingomonadaceae bacterium (assembly GCA_946479505.1). The sequence goes on along the minus strand of CAMLGC010000038.1, from coordinate 15,053 downwards.
GAAGAAGCGGTCTTTCCGCGCGCTCTGGATCCAACGTATCAACGCCGCGACCCGTGCGGAAGGCCTGACCTACGGCCAGTTCATGCACGGGCTCAAGCTCGCGGGCATCGAATTGGACCGCAAGGTGCTCGCCGACATCGCGATGCACGAGGGCGAAGCGTTTAGCGCCATCGTCGCGCAGGCGAAGGCGGCGCTGCCTCAGGCCGCCTGAAGCGACCTGCCGCGGCTGATTGACTTTAAACATTTAATGGGCCATATAGTGATCGCGGCGCGTCGCCAGCTATTACAGGCGTGCGCCCTCTATCTAGGGGTCCCTGCGGGGACCCCTTTTCATTTGGGAGTGCGCGATGCTCCAGATTGCCGTCTTTGTGGACGCGGGATACCTCCACGCCCAAGGTTCCGCTTTGCTCGCCGGCAGCGCACAGCGCCGCGAACGCAACCGGTTGAGCGTTCCGCTACTTCTAGCCGATTTAATCGAAGAGGCGAAGGCGATCGAGCCATCGGCACGATTGCTACGGATCTACTGGTACGACGGCATCGCGCGTGGCGGTCTGCTCAGTTTGGAGCAGAAGACGTTGGCCCAATCCGACAACGTCAAATGCCGCTTCGGTGTCATAAACAGCAAAGGCCAGCAGAAGGGCGTCGATTCGCTGATCGTCACCGACTTGATTCAGCTAGCCCGGGAACAGGCGTGCTCGGACGCCGTGATCCTATCTGGTGATGAGGACTTGAGAGTAGGTGTGCAGGTCGCGCAGACATTTGGCATCAGAGTCCACGTCCTCGGTATCCACCCGGCGCGTGGCTCACAGTCTCCCGATCTTCTTGCCGAAGCTGATACCACCCGAGAATGGGGCGGCGAAAAGGTAGGCGCGTGGTTGACGATCACTCAGCCATTGCCAGCACGGGATGTTGACGCGCCACCAGCCCTCGCATCGACTGATGAAGCAGGCGAGAGACTCGCCGCACTGGCGCTGGCGCTCGTCGCCGACCAAGATGACCACAGCGTCGCCGGATTACGGAATCATATAGAGCAAAATAGCGGTCAGCTTCCGCCAGACTTTGATCGGCCATCGCTCGCGGCAGCACGTAATGTTCTGGAACGCGAATTAAGTTTCAAGGAGCGCAGCGCATTTCGCGACGCGGTCCGCGAAGCGTTGCGCTCGCGAGCGGCCGAGCAGTCCGAAGCCCGATGACAGACGACATCAAAAGCCTGCAGTCGCATATGCTAACTGCGATCGGCGCCGCGGCCAGTCCGGACAAGCTGGAAGCTATAAGGATTGCGGCGCTCGGCAAGTCGGGCAGCGTGACCGCGCTGCTCAAGTCGCTCGGCAGGATGACGCCCGAGGAACGGCAGGTCGAAGGGCCGCGCATTCACGGACTGCGCGAGGCGGTGAGCGAGGCGATCGCGGGCCGCAAGGCGGCGCTGGAGCGCGCCGCCCTCGATGCGCGGCTCGCGACCGAGACGCTCGATATGACATTGCCCACGGATACGCCGCTTGCCGGAACGGTGCATCCGGTGAGCCAGGTGATGGACGAGCTCGCCGAGATTTTCGCCGATCTGGGCTTCGCGGTCGCGACCGGGCCCGAGATCGAGGACGACTGGCACAATTTCACCGCGCTCAACATTCCCGAGAGCCATCCGGCGCGGGCGATGCACGACACCTTCTATTTCCCCGAAGGCGAGGGCGGCGAGCGCAAGATGCTGCTGCGCACGCACACCTCGCCGGTGCAGATCCGGACGATGCTGGGCCAGAAACCGCCGATCCGCATCATCGCGCCGGGACGGACGTATCGATCGGATTCGGACGCGACGCACACACCGATGTTTCATCAGGTCGAGGGGCTGGTGATCGACAAGGGAATCACGCTCGGGCACCTCAAATGGACGCTGGAAACCTTCCTCAAAGCGTTCTTCGAGCGTGACGATATCGTGCTGCGGCTGCGGCCGAGCTACTTCCCGTTCACCGAGCCCTCGGCCGAGGTCGATGTCGGCTTCTCGGTCCAGAAGGGCAAGCGGGTGATCGGGGGCTCGGAAGGCTGGATGGAAGTGCTCGGCTCGGGCATGGTCCATCCCAAGGTGATTGCAGCGTGCGGGCTCGATCCCGACGAGTGGCAGGGCTTCGCGTTCGGGTGTGGGATCGATCGGCTGGCAATGCTCAAATACGGGATGGATGACTTGCGCGCGTTCTTCGACGGCGATTTGCGCTGGCTCAAACATTACGGTTTCTCCGCGCTCGACGTGCCGACGCTCAGCGCGGGAGTCGGCGCATGAAGTTCACGCTGTCGTGGCTCAAGGAGCATCTCGATACGGCTGCCTCGCTCGACGAGATCGTCGCGGCGCTGACCCGCATCGGGCTCGAGGTCGAAGGGGTCGACAATCCGGCCGAGAAGCTCGCCGCATTCAAGGTCGCCCGGGTGGTGACCGCTGCGCCGCACCCCAATGCCGACAAGTTGCAGGTGCTCTCGGTCGATGCCGGCGGCACCTCCGTCCAAGTGGTGTGCGGCGCCCCCAATGCGCGCGCTGGCCTCATTGGCGTGTTCGGGCCGGCGGGGGCGTTTGTGCCGGGGAGCGGGTTCGAATTGAAGGTCGCGGCGATTCGGGGGGTCGAATCCAACGGCATGATGTGTTCGGCGCGCGAGCTCGAAATCGGCGACGGGCACGACGGCATCATCGAGCTGGCCGCCGACGCACCGGTCGGCATCGCCTATCCCGATTATGCCGGATTGAATGATCCGGTGATCGACGTTTCGATCACCCCCAATCGCCAGGACTGCATGGGGGTGCGCGGCATCGCACGCGATTTGGCGGCGGCGGGGCTGGGGACGCTCAGACCGCTCACGACCGAGCCGGTCGCGGGTGACGGGCCGGGGCCGGACGTGCGGATCGACGACCCCGAGGGCTGCCCCGCCTTCTACGCGCAGGCGGTGTCGGGCGTGACGAACGGCGAGGCGCCCGAGTGGATGCGGCGGCGGCTCGTCGCGATCGGGCAGAAGCCGATTTCGGCGCTGGTCGACATCACCAACTACGTGATGATCGATCTGGGACGGCCGCTACACGTCTATGATCGCGCGAAGCTGACCGGCGGGCTGGTGGCGCGGCGGGCGACAGCGGGCGAAGAGGTGCTCGCGCTCAACGGCAAGACCTATGCGCTCGACGAGAGCATGACCGTGATCGCCGACGATGCGCACGTCCACGATATCGGCGGGATCATGGGCGGCGAGGATTCGGGCGTGACCGACGCCACCACCGACGTGCTGATCGAATGCGCCTATTTCGATCCCGACCGGATCGCGCGGACGGGGCAGAAGCTCGGCCTTACCTCGGACGCGCGCCAGCGGTTCGAGCGCGGGGTCGATCCGGCGTTCCTCGACGACGGGCTCGCGATCGCAACGCGGCTGGTGCTCGACCTTTGTGGCGGGACGGCGAGCGGGGTGACGCGCGCGGGAGAGCCGCCGATCGGGAAGCGGACGGTTCGCTACGATACCGATCGGGCGGAGACGCTCGGTGGGCTCGCGATCGCGCCTGCGCGGCAGAAGGAGATTCTGGAGCGGCTCGGCTTCACGGTCGGCGAGGACTGGCAGGTCTCGATCCCGACGTGGCGGCGCGACGTGGACGGTGCGGCCGATCTGGTCGAGGAAGTGATCCGGATCGAGGGGATCGACAAGGTGCCGTCCGTGCCGCTCGATCGAACGCCCGGCGTTGCCCGGCCGACCGCCACGCCTGAGCAGAAGCTCGAGCGCCGCATGCGCCGCGCGGCGGCGGCGCGCGGGCTCGACGAGGCGGTGACGTGGAGCTTCGTCTCCGAGGACGAAGCCGCGCCGTTCAGCGGGGGCGCATGGCCGCTCGCCAATCCGATCAGCGAGGATTTGAAGGTGATGCGCCCCTCGCTGTTGCCGGGGCTGCTCGCCGCGGCCGCCCGCAACGGCAAGCGCGGGGCGGCGAGCGTGCGGCTGTTCGAAATCGGGCGGCGCTATCTCGCCGATGGGGAACGCCCGACGCTGGGGCTAGCGCTCGCGGGAGACCGGCGGCCGCGCGACTGGCGCAGCGGCAAAGCGCAGGGCTTCGATGCGTTCGACGCCAAGGCCGAGGCGATGGCGCTGCTCGCTGCCGCGGGCGCGCCCGTGGATAATCTTCAGGTGTTCGGCGAGGCGGGCGAGGCGTGGCATCCGGGCCAGTCGGGCACGCTGCGGCTGGGGCCGAAGACGGTGCTCGCGGCATTCGGAATGGTGCATCCGTCGGTGCTCAAGGCGTTCGATCTCGACGGCGCGGTCGCGGCGGTCGAGCTCTATCTCGACGCGCTCCCTGCGAAGCGCGCGCCGGGCTTCATGCGTCCGGCTTTCGCCCCGCCCGCGCTCCAGCCGGTGACGCGCGATTTCGCCTTCCTCGTCCCCGAGGAGGTGAGCGCCGATGCGCTGGTCCGCGCGGTCAAGGGCGCAGACAAGCAGGCGATCGCGAGCGCGCGCGTGTTCGATCGTTTCACCGGCGCGGGCGTGGCCGAGGGGCAGAAGAGCATCGCGATCGAGGTGACGATGCAGCCCGGCGACAAGAGCTTCACCGACGAGGAACTCAAGCGGGTCGCCGACCGTATCATTGCCGCGGGGGCAAAGCTCGGCGCCAGCCTTCGCGGCTGACCCGCACCGGAGGATCTGAATGGCTGACCGCGAGATGATCGATATCGCGAGCGATCGGCTGCGCGCGGCGATCAATCCGTTCGGGGCGGAGCTGACGCATCTGCAGGACCGCACGCGCGGCGAGCTGATGACCGACGCCGATCCGGCCTATTGGCCGCGGCATGCGCCGATCCTGTTTCCGGTGATCGGGATGACGCACGGCAACGTCATCCGCGTGGACGGCACCGAATATCCGATGCCCAAGCACGGCTTCGCGCGCGACATGCTGTTCGAGATCGCGCGGCACGAGGCGGATCGAGCGGTGTTCCAGCTCGTCGATTCGCCGCAGACGCATGAGCATTACCCTTTCGCCTTCCTGCTCGAGATCGGCTTCACGCTCGACGGCGCCACGCTGATGATCGAAGCGCGAATCGAGAACCGGTCGGACGGGGCGATGCCGGCGCAGTTCGGCTTCCACCCGGCGCTCGCCTGGCCGCTACCCTACGGCGCGGCGCGCGAGGACCACGACATCGTCTTCGATTCGGACGAGCCCGAGCCGCTGCTGCGCGTCAACCAGGACGGGCTGATCGCGCCCGAGCGCCGCCCGTCGCCGCTCGACGGGCGGACGCTACACTTGCGGGATGCGCTGTTCACCGACGATGCCTTGGTGTGGGACCCGGTCCATTCGGGCAGCGTCCGTTATGGCCCGCCGACAGGACCGGCGCTAGAGGTCGCCTTTCCCGAAACGCCGCGGCTCGGCATCTGGACCAAGCCCGCCGCGCGCTTCGTATGCATCGAGCCGTGGCACGGCCTCGCCGACCCGCAGGGCTTCACCGGCGACCTCCGCGACAAGCCCGGCGTGTTCGAGATCGCACCGGGTGAGGACAAGCGGATGCGCATGAGCATCACACTGGAGGCGTAGGATCGGGTTTCCGCTGCTGGTGGAAAGCGGACATCAGCGATTTATGCCCAACCTTCGCCTTTGTAGCCGTGGATAGTGCCCCAGATAGTCTGCTTGCCGGCTCAACTGCGACAAAGTTGGCGGCGAGATGATTATCGAGTTCGACAATCTCTTGCTCGCCGAATACCTCTCGCTCGTTCTCGATCTCGATAACGCGCAATTCGTGGTGTTCGACGTCGTGCAACAGCCTGGCTTTGGCCTCATCTTCGCTTGGGGCAAGCGCCATCATCCAACCGCACGCACCCAGCGCCCAGTCTGGAAGAATTGCGTTTTCACCCTCTTGGAGCCGCTCAAAAGTAACTAGAGCTATCCACCAACGTCCCTCGGCCATGCCACATCAATCGGCGCGACCATGCGCAGCGTCAATGTCCGCAAGTGGGCACAAGCCGACTTTCCCGTTCGTCATCCCCGCGAAGGCGGGGATCCAGACGCTCGACGGTGACGATAAGCCACGACATCAGCCATTCTGAATTCCCGCCTTCGCGGGAATGACGAAGTTGGCCGCTTGCCGCCGCTTCCGATCCGTTCCCTCTCGACGGCTCCCGCCCCGACCCGCTAGAGCGCGGCCGATGCAGACCCCCTCTCCCCGCCGCACCTTCGCGATCATCTCGCACCCCGATGCCGGCAAGACCACGCTGACCGAGAAGCTGCTCGTCGCGGGCGGGGCGATTCATCTGGCGGGGGAGGTCAAGGCGCGCGGGGCGAACCGGCGGGCGCGGTCGGACTGGATGAAGATCGAGCAGCAGCGGGGGATTTCGGTGACGAGCTCGGTGATGACCTTCGAGAGGGACGGGATCACGTTCAACCTGCTCGACACGCCGGGGCACGAGGATTTCTCCGAGGACACCTATCGCACGCTGACCGCGGTCGATTCGGCGGTGATGGTGATCGACGCGGCGCGCGGGATCGAGGCGCAGACGCGCAAGCTGTTCGAAGTGTGCCGGCTGCGATCGGTGCCGATCATCACCTTCGTCAACAAGGTCGACCGCGAGGGGCGCAGCCCGTTCGAATTGCTCGACGAGATCGCCGACGTGCTCGCGCTCGATGTCGCGCCGATGAGCTGGCCGGTTGGGATGGGGGGCACGTTCGAGGGCGTGTACGACATTGCCGCCGACCGAGTCGCGCGGCCCGAGGGACCGAGCCGCGAGTTTCTGGGCAAGGTCGAGGATGCGCCGACGCTGCCGGAAGAGATTCGCGATGAGATCGAACTTGCGCAGGCAGGCTATGCGGCGTTCGACGAGGGTGCGTATCGGCACGGCGACCTGACGCCGGTTTATTTCGGCTCCGCGCTCAAGGATTTCGGGGTCGCCGAGCTGATCGACGCGCTCGCTTCCTACGCGCCGGGGCCGCGGCCGCAGCCGGCAGAACCCGCGCCGGTCGCGCCAGAGGGGGACGAGGTGACGGGTTTCGTCTTCAAGGTGCAGGCGAACATGGACCCGCAGCACCGCGACCGGATCGCGTTCATGCGGCTGTGCTCGGGCACCTTCAAGCGCGGCATGAAGCTGACGCCGACGGGGCACGGCAAGCCGATCGCGGTGCATTCCCCGATCCTGTTCTTCGCGCAGAACCGCGAGCTCGCCGACGAGGCGTTTCCGGGCGACATCATCGGCATTCCCAATCACGGCACGCTTCGGGTGGGCGACACGCTTTCGGAGCGCGCGGACGTGCGCTTCACCGGCCTGCCCAATTTCGCGCCCGAAATCCTGCGGCGGGTCGTTCTCAAGGACCCCACCAAGACCAAGCAGCTCCGCAAGGCGCTCGACGACATGGCCGAGGAGGGCGTGACGCAGGTCTTCTACCCCGAGATCGGCGCGAATTGGGTGATCGGGGTGGTCGGCCAGCTCCAGCTCGAGGTGCTCGTCAGCCGGCTCGAGGCCGAATACAAGGTCGCCGCGGGGCTTGAGATGGCGCCGTTCGAGACCGCGCGCTGGGTGTCTGCCGAGGACGCAGCGGACCTCAAGGCGTTCGCCGACCTCAACCGCGCGGCGATGGCGAAGGATCGCGACGGCAATCCGGTGTTCCTCGCCAAGACGGCGTGGGAGGTGGGCTATGTCGCCGATCGCTATCCCAAGGTGCGCTTCGCCGCCACGCGCGAGCGTTAGTCCGTCGCCCAATCGCGTCGCAGCGGGCGGACGGCGAGCAGCATCAGCGCCGCGGCGACGAGATAGAAGCCGGTCGCGAGCATCGTCGAATAGCGCAGCGCCTCCTCGCCATAGCGCGCCGTCATCGCATCGGACATCGCGCCCATCACCCACGAGCCGAGCCCGAGCCCGATCAGGTTGTTGATGAACAGGAAGCTGGCGCTCGCGGTTGCGCGCATGTGCGGCGGCACGAGATGCTGGACGGCGGTCGTCACCGGCCCCAGCCACAGGATATTGAGGCCGTTGGGGATCAGGAACAGGAACCAGGACAAGGTCGGGCTGGGCGAGAACAGGCCGGCCGCGAAGAGCGGCGCGGTGACGATCCAGGCGAAGGCGGGGAGCTTCGCATACCAGCCGCGATCGCGTTGGCCGAGCCGATCGGCAAGCCAGCCGCCGGCGAACACGCCCGCGGTGCCGCCGATCAGCAGCAGCGAGCCGACATATTGCGAGGTCGTGATGAGATCGAACCCGAAACTGCGGATCAGCACCGAGGGGAGCCAGAAGGCGAGCCCGTAGCCGCACAGCGAGCTCGACGCAGCGGCGAACGCCATCAGCCAGAAGCTCGGCTTGCGCGCGAGAATCGCGAACACCGCGCTCACCGGCGCGCGCTCGGCCGACGCGGCGGCCTCGCGCGCGGGGTCTCGGACGACGAGGCGGAAGATCGGCGCGATGACGATCCCCGCGAGCCCGACCGCGAGGAAGGCCACGCGCCACTCGACCGTCTGCGCGATATAGCCGCCGAGCAGCGCGCCCGAGGCGAGCCCGATCGGAATGCCGAGCGAGTAGATCGAGAGCGCACGCGCGCGCTGGTGCGGCAGGAAATAGTCAGCGATCATCGCGTAGGACGGCGCCACCCCGCCCGCTTCGCCGACCCCGACGCCGAGCCGGAACAGGAAGAGCTGCCAGAAACCGGTCGCGATTCCGCACAGCGCGGTGAAGCCGCTCCATACCGCCAGCGATGCCGTGATGACCCAGCTTCGGCTGGTGCGATCGGCCACGAGCGCAAGCGGGATCGCAAGCGTCGAATAGAGCAGCGCGAAGGCGATTCCGCCGAGCGCGCCCAATTGCGTATCCGACAAGCCCAGATCCGCCTTGATCGGCTGCGCGAGAATGCCGAGGATCTGCCGGTCGAGGAAGTTGAAGGTGTAGACGAGCAGCAGCATGGCGAGCACGAGCCCGCGATAGGCCGGGCTGGCGGCGCGTGACGTCATGGCGATCCCCTCCAAAACCGACGAAGCCGGGCGCGTCGGTTCACGCGTCCGGCTTCCTCTTACCAGCAACCGAGCGGTTGTCGGCTCAGAACTTCGCGCCCACGGTCACGAACACCTGGCGCGGGTTGCCGTAGAAGGCGGTTGCGACGCCCTCGCGCCCGAGCGACGAGGTGTAGCCGCCGCCGGCCGCCGGCACGAGATAGTTGTAGCCCGAGGTGATGTAGCGCTTGTCGAGGATGTTCTTGGCGTGGAGCCCGATCGAATAGCGATCGTCGGTTAAGCTGTAGGTGAGGTTCGCATCCCACAGCGCATAGCCGGGCTGATCTAGATAGGGGATCGGGACCTCGAACTGGTGCGTCTCGCTGCGGTACGCGACCGTCGTCGAGGCGTCGACCGCGCCCTCGCCCACAGGAATATGCGCGCCGAGCGTGCCCGACGCGGTCCATTTCGGCGTGTTCTGGAACGAGCGCTCGTCGGCGACGTCGGCGCCGAACGCATCGACGAAGCGATCATATTCGGCGTCAATATAGCCGACCGTCGCGCCGACGTTGATCGACGAGCCGAGGCCGGCGAAATCCTGCGCGACGACGGCGTTGCCCTCGAACTCGACGCCCTTGATCGTCGCCTTGCCGGCGTTCGAGGTGACGCCCACGAAGGTGTCGTTGATGCCGTCGCCATTGGTGTCGAAGCCGATCGAGCCCGGGATCTGGACGTCCTTGTAATCCGAATAGAAGGCGTCGACCGCGAAGGTGACGCGGCGGCCGAACAACGCCGCCTTCCAGCCGATCTCGTAGGTGTCGACGCTTTCGGGGTCGAACGAGAGGAAGTTGTAGATGTCTTCGTAATCGCCGCCCGCGCCGCTGACGCCGTTGCCGTTGAGATCGGGCGCGGCGGCGCCGCTGCCGCGTGGATCGAAGCCGCCGCCTTTGAAGCCTTCGGCATAGGAAGCGTACACCAGATGATCGGGCGTCGGCTTGAAGCTGACCGAGGCGCGCGGGGTGAAGCGGCGGAACAGCGCACGGCCGCGGAAGTCGGTCAGCGTCTGGATCGGGACGGCCGTGCCGCCGAATTCGGGCGAGGTGCCGCCGATCTTGTTCTGCTTGAGGATGTGCGACTTGCGCTCGTCCCACGTATAGCGGCCGCCGAGCGACACGCTGAGCCGGTCGGTGAGATCATAGGTGAAGTCGCCGTAGAAAGACGAGGTTTCGGTGCGCACGTCGCCGGCGGTGTAGCCGTTGAGGCCCGGCAGGCCGAGCAGGTCGCCGGTCAGCCCGAGGATCACGTCGAACGAGGTCTGCGCGGTGGCCCCGAGATAGTAATAGCCGAAGATGCCGTGGAGCCGGTCGCCATCGTAGAGGAGCTGGAATTCCTGGCTCGTCTGCTCGTTGCGATAGACCGCGGGCACGTCGACATCGACCGAGGGCAGCGCGTCGAAATCGATCGGCGTGTAGCTGCGGTCCTTGCGCCACGCGCTGATGCTCTTGAGCGTGAGCGTGTCGGTGAGGTGCGCCTCCGCGGTCATCGACAGGCCGCCGGCCTCGACATCCTCGCGCGGATTGTTGAGCCCGGCGCGCGTGTCGTACACGTTGTCGAGGACCGGCGCGTGGCTGAACAGGCTCTCGAACAGCCGGTGGCCGTTACGCGCGTTGGATTTGTCGTGCGTGTAGTCGCCGGTCAGGCGCACGAACAGGCCGCCATCGGGCGATTCGAACTCGACCGTGCCGCGGCCCGCCCAGATATCCTTGTTGTAGTTCTCGATGCCGAGCGTGAGATTGTCGCCGAAGCCGCCGCGTGAGAGCCGCGCGCCCGCGACCCCGACCTTCAGCATGTCCCCGATCGGCGCCGAGACGCTGACGACGCCGTCGGCCTGGTCGTAGCTGCCGTAGGTCGCGCGCAGCTTGACCTCGAGATCGTCGGGAAGCCGCTTGGTGACATACTTGATCGCGCCGCCGATCGTGTTGCGGCCGTAGAGCGTGCCCTGCGGCCCGCGCAGCACCTCGATCCGCTCGACGTCGTAAATGTCGAGCACCGCGGCCTGCGGACGATTGAGATAGACGTCGTCGAGATAGACGCCGATCCCCGCTTCGAAGCCCGGCACCGGATCCTGCTGGCCGACGCCGCGGATGAAGGCGGTGAGCGTCGAGTTGGTGCCGCGCGACGGCTCGAGCGTGACGTTGGGCGTCGTCTCGGCCACGTCGGTGATGTCGATCGCGCCGTGCTGCTGAAGCTGTTCACCGGTGAAGGCGGTGATCGCGACGGGGGTGTCGAGCAGCCGCTCGTCGCGGCGGCGCGCCGTCACCACGATATCGGCGACGCCCGACTGGTCGACCGCAGCCGCCTCGTCAGCCGCCTGCGCGGCCTGCTCCTCGCTGGCGGGCGCGTCCTGGGCAACGGCCGGCACGGCGGCAAAAGCGGCGAGGGCGACGCCCGTGCCGAGCAGCGCGCGAAGTGATGTGATGCTGTGCGACATGATCTATTATCCCCTCCCCGGTGAGCGCACGAATCTTGTTGGCTTGTGCGCCGTTCGGTCACGCTATAATGAAACATGAACCAGGTTTCAACTTGAGAAGCGGCGGGGAGGCGACAATGGCGAGCAAGCGTGGCGGCGCGGCAACAATGCCCGAAAAGCGCTCGCCCGACGCGGCGGCGAGCGCGGGCAAGGCGCCGCGCACCGAGCGCGGCCGGCGGACGCTGCGCGCGATCCTCGACGCGGCCGCGACCGAGTTCGGGGAGAAGGGCTTTCACGACGGCTCGATCAGCGGCATCACGCGGCGCGCGGGGGTCGCGCTGGGAAGCTTCTACACCTATTTCGATTCGAAGGACGCGGTGTTCCGCGCGCTGGTGCGCGACATGTCCGATCAGGTGCGCGACCGAGTCGCGCCGGTGCTGCGCGGCGCCCCCGACCAGCTCGCCGCCGAACGCGCGGGCCTGCTCGAATTCATCGAGTTCGTGCGCGGGCACAAGGAAATCTACCGGATCATCGACGAATCCGAGTTCGTCGATCCCGAGAGCTTCCGCGCGCACTACGAGACCACCGCCGAGCGCATCGCCGAGCGCCTGGTCGCGGCCGCCGCGCGTGGCGAGATCCGCGCCGATATCGGTGAGGTCCACTCCTGGGCGATCATGGGGATGAACGTCTTTCTCGGGCTGCGCTACGGCGTCTGGTCCGACGACAAGGCCCCCGCGGAGGTCGCCGACACGATCGCCGACATGCTCGCCAACGGCGTTGCGAAGCGCTGAGGAAGCGCTCAGCGCATCGCCAGCCCGGGGGCGTCCACGACCCGGCATTCGCCCTTGAGCTGGGCGATCCACGCGTCGATCAGCGCGCCGCCCTCGGCATGCGCGAGGCTGCGGCCGGTTTCGGGCATCATCGCGCCGGGATCGGTGCTCGCCATGCGATAGGGCAGGATCGACTCGTGCGGATCGCCGGGCACGATGTCGAACGCGCGCGCGCCCGCGCCCTTGCCCGCGGCGACCGGCGGCTTGCAAACGCCGAGCGCGCGAGGGTCGGTGGCGCCCGCATCGAGCCACAGCCCCGAGACACGTGCGGGGCCGGTTTCCGAGTGGCAATGCGCGCAGTTGATGTCGAGATAGGTGCGCGCTCGGGCGGCGACAGGCGCGGAGGCATCCTGCCACTCGGCGTCCCGCGGCACGCCCGATGACGGAAGCCCGCGCAGATAGCCGAGCGCCGCCAGCCGCGCGAGCTGGTTGATCTCGCCACCGGGCCCGGCGAAGGTCCGGTTGAGGTGGCGCGCCTTCAATCCGATTGGGTGGAGCGCGCGGGTGCGGTGGTCGGTCGCGTGGCATCCCGCACACTGGTTGGCATTGGGCACGGTATAGACGAAATCGGTGCGCTTCGGCCCGTCGACGAAGGTGAGCGGCACCGAAGCACCGGCGCGCGCCAGCGTCGCCTCGGTCTGGTCTTCGTTCCAGACATAGGGGAGCGCCGCCCACCCATCGGCGCGGCGGACGAGGAGGCGGGTTTCGATGAGGCGAACGTGCGCAAGATCGAGCCCGCCGACGCCCATCTGGTAGGTCGCCGGCGTCATCTTGACGACCGCGCGGCTCGTCCCCGGATCGGCCGCCGTGGCGGGGACCGTGTAGTAGAAGGTTTTGGTGACGATCGTGCCGACGGGAAAGTCGAAGGCCTCGACCGGCCTATACGCCGCGCTCTTGCCCCTGGGCACGAACACGGTGCGCCATTTCTGCGCGTAATCGCTGAACAGCGGGGTCGCGAGCTCGTAAGTGACCATGCCCGCGTGCGGGGTGATGCGGCCGTTCGCGATGGTGAAGAGGCCCCAATCGGCGAGGTTCTCGGGATCATCCTGGGCGTGGAAGGTGACCGTATCGGGCGCGCGAGCGCACGCCGCGATGAGCAGCAGGCCGAGTAGAGCTGCGAGCAGGCGCATCACGACTGCCTGGTCATCTCCGCCGGCAGCGTCACCTCGGGCAATCGCTGGTCCGGCGCGCAATCGGACGCGACGATGTGCGGATTGGCGAAATCGTGCGGGGCGTCGACATCGAGCAGCTTGGCGTCGCCGTTCTGCACGCAGATGTGCGGATCGGCCACTTTGGGGTCCTCGAACCCGTCCCATAGCACGTCGGGGAGCGCGCCGCCGGTGAGCGCCATCAGCGGCTTGAACTGGGGGACCGGATCCTCGCCGCCGCCCGAGAAGCGGTTGCCGGTCACGTAAATGTGCTGCGGATAGGGATCGTAGGCGGCGGTGCGGCCGCGCTGGGTGTCGAAACCCGTCGAGAAATAGCTCGAGACGATGACGTTGGCGGTCTGGTTGTCGGCGATCTCGTTGTCGAAGACCTCGACCCAATCGTTGGCGTTGATGACGACGCCCGATCCCGGCGGCACCGAAGCGACGGCCGAGCCCTTGGCGCCGAAATTGGCGTGATTGTTGGCAACGACCTTGTTCTTGAACACGCGCGTCCTGCTGCCCGGCACGGGCAGATCGGGCATGTTGAAGACGAGGATGCCGCCGGTGTTCCCCGTCGTGACGTTGCCGTACACGTCGGCTCCGGTCGAATTCTCGATCTCGATGCCGGCGACATTGCCCTCGGCGCGGTTGTTGCGGACGATGATGTTCTTCGACTGGCCGACATAGATGCCCGCGTCCGACGCGCCCTTCACGACGCTGCCCTCGATCAGCACGTTTTCGACCTGCACCGGATAGAGGCCGTAGGCGCCGTTGTCGGTGCTCGGGCCGCCGGTCCATTCGGCGCGCACCCGGCGCATCACCGCGTTCTTCGTGCCGTTGATCTTGAGCGCATCGCCCTTGGTGTCCTCGAGCGCGATATCCTGGAGCGTGAAGTCATCGCCGGTGACGAGCAGCCCTTCGGCGCCCGAATTCTGGTTGGCGAAGGAGAGGACGGTCTTGTCCATCCCCGCACCCGCGATCGTCACGCCGTCGGCGGTGACCGAGAGGCTGCGCGTGAGCGCGTATTTGCCGGCGGGAATGGTGATGACGTCGCCGGGCTTGGCGTCGAGCAACTGCTGCTGGAGCTTCTGCTCGAAACCGGCATCGACCACGAAGCCGCCGGCGTCGGTCTCGGGCGCAGGATCGCACCCCGCGAGCATCGCTGCGCCGCCCAGCGCCAGCACCCAGATTCGCCGCATCACCCTCTCCCCCGCTGTTTTCCAGTTGCATATCGCAATTCGTCGGCGAGGCGAAGAGCGTCAGGCGAGTTCGTCGCGAAGGGGGCGGGCGAGCAGGTCGTCGATGACGGTGCGCACGTCCGCGCCGTCGAGCAGGCGGCAGACCGCCTGGGTGACGGGCATGTCGACGCCGGCGTCCGCCGCTGCCTCGCGCAGGACGGGGGCGGTGAACGCGCCCTCCGCCACCGTCTTGCGATCGGCGAGGAGCTCCGATGCAGCTCTGCCCTGGCCGAGCCCGAGGCCGAGCGAAAAGTTGCGCGACGCTGTCGAGGAGCAGGTGAGGACGAGGTCGCCGAGCCCCGAGAGGCCCACGAGCGTTTCCGTACGGCCGCCGCGCGCGATGCCGAAGCGCGTCATCTCCGCAAAGCCGCGCGCGATCAAGGCCGCGCGGGCATTCTGCCCCAGCCCTGCGCCCTCGACCACGCCGCACGCGATCGCGAGCACGTTCTTGACCGCGCCGCCGA
>CAMLGC010000037.1 GCA_946479505.1 uncultured Sphingomonadaceae bacterium | reverse complement strand
CGAAGAGGGTATCGTCGGGGGGGCAACCACCTCCGTCATCCCCGCGAAGGCGGGGATCCAGAATCATGACGATTCGGATGAATCGCGGCGGCCGGCCGGTCTGGATTCCCGCCTTCGCGGGAATGACGAAGAGAGGGAGAAATTGGCTGCCCTCGCCGAACGCGCAGCCCACCTGGCGAAGGCCGATCTCGTTACCGGCATGGTCGGCGAGTTCCCCGAATTGCAGGGCGTGATGGGCGGCTATTACGCCGCCGCGCAAGGCGAAGACCCCCGCGTCGCCGCCGCGATCCGCGACCACTACAAGCCCGTCGGCCAAGGCGACGAGGTGCCCACCGACCCGGTGACGGTGGCGGTGAGTTTGGCGGACAAGCTGGATACGATTGCAACGTTTTTCGCGATCGACGAACAACCGACCGGATCGAAAGATCCATATGCTTTGCGAAGAGCGGCTATTGGTGTGATTACCACTATTCTGGAGGCAAGGCTCCGCCTACCGCTCAATTTCGTGCTTTTATGGATTGGCGCGCAGCGGATCGGCGTGGGTTCACGAAGCAAGATTGCCATTTATAACGTGCTCAGGTGGTGCGTAGACAATCGGGTCACAGACTTAGACACGTTATCGGACTACCGCATCAGAGATGTTCAAGGCTCAAGTCGAACGACAAAGCTTTCAGCGCTTTTGGAGGCG
Source organism: uncultured Sphingomonadaceae bacterium (assembly GCA_946479505.1). The sequence continues at coordinate 23,133 of CAMLGC010000037.1, read as the reverse complement.
GCGCACGGTGGTGGCGATGTTTCGCGCTTTATCGCAGACCGCCTAAAGGTCCAGCAACGCGAGGCCGGCGTCCGCCACGACCTGATCGACGCGGTGTTCGCGCTCGGGGGCGAGGACGATCTCGCCCGGCTACTGGCCCGCGTAAAGGCGTTGCAGGCGTTCGTCGGCACCGAGGACGGCGCCAACCTCCTCACCGGCTATCGCCGCGCGGCGAATATCCTGAAAAAGGAAGGATGGGACCCCTCCTCTCGTCACCCCGGACTTGATCCGGGGTCCCGCTTGCCTTCCGGCGAAGAACAAGCGGGACCCCGGCTCGAAGGCCGGGGTGACGGGGAAGCGAGCGACGCTGGAAAAGCCCTGTCCTACACGCCCGAAAAAGAGGAAGCTGCGCTCATCGCCGCGCTCGATTCGGCTGCGCCCGCCGCGGCCGAGGCGGTCGCGCGGGAGGATTTCGAGGGCGCGATGGCGGCACTCGCCGCGTTGCGCGCGCCGATCGATGCGTTCTTCGACAAGGTGACCGTGAACGACGCCGATCCCGAAAAGCGCGCCGCCCGTCTCGCGCTGCTGGCGCGAATTCGCGAGGCAGTTCAAGGGGTTGCCGATTTCTCGAAAATCGAGGGCTGAACGGCGATACCCCGCCGGACAGTCAAGTTAGTCAACTTCGCTCGGCCGGAGAAGTGAAGAACCGGAACGAAAATCCGCGCACCACGAGCCGAAAACGGCCGGCGCACTCAACCTTGGGGAAGGCAATGACGCACTACGTGTACCGTTTCGGCGGCGGCGAGTCCGACGGCGGGGCGGGGGACAAGAACCTGCTCGGCGGCAAGGGCGCGAACCTCGCCGAGATGGCCGGGATCGGCCTCCCCGTGCCCCCGGGCTTCACCATCACCACCGAGATGTGCACGCGTTATTACGAGGAGGACGAGACCTTCCCCGAAAGCCTTCGCGCGGAAGCCGCCGACGGCATCGCGCATATCGAGGGCATCACCGGCAAGCATTTCGGCGATGCCGCGGACCCGCTCCTCGTCTCGGTTCGCTCGGGCGCGCGCGTGTCGATGCCGGGGATGATGGATACCGTGCTCAACCTCGGCCTCAACGACGAGACGGTCGCGGGCCTCGCGCAAAAGGCCGACGACGCGCGTTTCGCCTGGGACAGCTATCGCCGCTTCATCCAGATGTATTCGGATGTCGTGCTCGCCCTCGATCACGGCGCATTCGAGGAAGCGCTCGAGATCGCCAAGGAGGATCGCGGCTACACGCTCGACACCGAAATGTCGGCCGACGACTGGAAAGTTCTCGTCTCCGAATACAAGAAGCTCGTCGAGCAGCTCTGGGGCAAGCCCTTCCCGCAAGACGTCCACGATCAGCTCTGGGGCGCGATCGCCGCGGTGTTCGGCTCGTGGAATGCCGAGCGCGCCAAGGTCTATCGCCGCATCAACGGGATTTCGGGCGACTGGGGCACCGCGGTCAACGTCCAGGCGATGGTGTTCGGCAACATGGGCGACACCTCGGCCACCGGCGTCGCCTTCACCCGCGACCCTTCCACTGGCGAGGCGGCGCATTACGGCGAGTTCCTCATCAACGCGCAAGGCGAGGACGTCGTCGCCGGCATCCGCACGCCCCAATATCTGACGCGCGCCGCGCGCGAGGCGGCGGGGGCCAAGCCCCTGTCGATGGAAGAGGCGCTGCCCGACACCTATGCCGAGCTCGCGCAGGTCTTCCGCCTTCTCGAAGACCATTATCGCGACATGCAGGACATCGAGTTTACGGTGGAACGCGGCCACCTGTGGATGCTCCAGACGCGCACCGGCAAGCGCACCGCCAAGGCCGCGCTCAAGATCGCGGTCGATATGGCGACCGAGGGCCGGATCACCCGCGAGGAAGCCGTCGCGCGCGTCGATCCCGCCGCGCTCGACCAGCTTCTCCACCCGACGCTCGACCCCGAAGCGCCGCGCGACGTGCTCGCTAAAGGGCTTCCGGCGAGCCCCGGCGCAGCGAGCGGCGCGGCGGTGTTCGACAGCGACACCGCCGAGCGCCGCGCGAACGATGGCGAGGCGGTGATCCTCGTCCGCGTCGAAACCTCGCCCGAGGACATCCACGGCATGCACGCGGCGAAGGGCATCCTCACCGCGCGCGGCGGGATGACGAGCCATGCCGCAGTGGTCGCGCGGGGCATGGGGCGGCCGTGCGTCTCGGGCGCGGGCACGCTCTCGATCGATAGCAAGGCGCGCGTCATGCGCGTTGCGGGTCGCGAAATCCGCGAGGGCGAGACGATCACGATCGACGGCGCGACCGGCGAGGTGATGGCGGGCGCCGTCCCCACCGTCCAGCCGCAGCTCTCGGGTGATTTCGGCACGCTGATGGAATGGGCGGACGGCGTGCGGCGGTTGAAGGTGCGCACCAACGCCGAAACCCCGCTCGACTGCCGCACCGCGCGCGAATTCGGCGCGGAGGGTATCGGCCTGTGCCGCACCGAGCACATGTTCTTCGATTCAGGCAGGATCACCGCCGTCCGCCAGATGATCCTCGCCGCGGACGAGAAGGGCAGGCGCGCCGCTCTCGACAAGCTCCTCCCCGAGCAGCGCGCCGACTTCACCGAGATTTTCGAGGTGATGGCGGGCCTCCCGGTGACGATCCGCCTGCTCGATCCGCCGCTCCACGAGTTCCTCCCGCACGAGGAAGCCGAGTTCGCCGAAGTGGCCCACGCGGCCGACGTGGACGTCGAGACGCTCAAGCGCCGCGCCGCCGAGCTCCACGAGGTCAATCCGATGCTCGGCCATCGCGGCTGCCGGCTGGGCGTCACCTATCCCGAAATCTACGAAATGCAGGCGCGCGCGATCTTCGAGGCGGCGTGCGACGTTGCCGCCAAATCGGGCGACGCCGTGGTGCCCGAGGTGATGATTCCGCTCGTTGCCACCAGGCGCGAGTTCGATCTGATGAAGGCCGTCGTCGACAAGACCGCCAAGGCCGTGTTCGACGAGACGGGGCGCACGCTCGACTATCTCGTCGGCACGATGATTGAGCTGCCCCGCGCCGCATTGAAGGCCGGTGACATCGCCGAGACCGCGCAATTCTTCTCCTTCGGCACCAACGACCTGACGCAGACCACGCTCGGTGTCAGCCGCGACGATGCGGGCCGGTTCCTGACGACCTATGTCGACAAGGGCATCTATGCCGTCGACCCGTTCGTCAGCATCGATGTCGAGGGCGTCGGCGAGCTGATCGCGATCGCGGCCGACCGCGGCCGCGCAACCCGCAGCGACCTCAAACTGGGCATCTGCGGCGAACACGGTGGAGACCCCGCCTCGATTCGCTTCTGCGAGCAGGCCGGCCTCGATTACGTCAGCGCCTCGCCCTACCGCGTCCCGATCGCCCGGTTGGCGGCCGCGCAGGCAGCGCTCAACGCGAAAGCGTAGCGCTCAGGCGTCCCCGAACCGCCCGCGCCATTCCTCGTCGCGGCCTTCGCGCAGCATCGCCGCCTGCTCGCGCCAGCGCTCGGCGGTGATGGTCCCGTCGGAAATGCCGATCTCGCGCTCGAGTGCGGTTTCGCCGTTCGCCGGGATAGCCTCGACATCGGCGAAGGTCTTGATCCCGACCGCGCCGAGCCGGCCTTCGAGCGTCTTGTTGACGCCGCGGATGCGCGACAGGTCGTCGCCACCCGCCGCGCCCAGCCAGGTGCCGCGCTCGGGTGCGTCGTCCGGCCGTGCCGACGCAGGCACTGCGACCGCAGCGGCGCCGCGATCGCGCCCCAGCGCCGCATTCTCGCGCTCGAGCTCGGCGATGCGCTTGTCCTGCGCGGCGATGCGGGCGTCGGTTTCCTTGCGATAGGTCGCATGGCTCTCGCGCTCGGCGTCGTACCGCGCGCGCCATTTGCGGCCGCCCGGATGACTCGCAAGCCCGAACAGCCAGCCCGCGATCAGCAGCAGGACCAGCACCGCATATTGGGTGGGGGTGGTGAACAGCATCGTTTCGCGCTCCCGATGTTACGGAGCGTCAACGAAGCGGGCCGCGCCTGCGTTCCGTGCCCGGTTTTTCAGCGGTTCATGAAGTTGTCGGAGATCGAGCACGCCGCCGGACCGAGGATGACGACGAACAGCGTCGGCAGGATGAAGAGGATGAGCGGGATCGTCATGATCGCCGGGAGCCGCGCAGCCTTCTCCTCGGCGCGCATCATGCGCTCATTGCGGAATTCGGCCGAGAGCACCCGCAGCGCCGACGCGAGCGGCGTGCCGTACTTCTCGGTCTGCACCATCGTCGTCACGACGCCCTTCACCGCATCGAGTGCGACACGCTGGGCAAGGTTCTCGAACGCCTGCCTGCGATCCGAGAGGAAACCCAGCTCGATCGCGGTCAGCGTGAACTCGTCGCCGAGCTCGGGATAGGCGCGTCCGAGCTCCCGCGCGACGCGGTGAAAGGCCGCATCGACCGTGAGGCCGGCTTCGGCGCAGATCACGAGCAGATCGAGCGCGTCGGGCAGTCCCTTGCGGATCGCGTCGGTGCGCTTGCTGATCTTGTTGCTGAGATAGAGGTCCGGCGCCTTGTAGGCGAGGATCAGCGCGCCGGCGACGACGCCGTATCGCTTGAGGGGGCTCCAGTCGGCGAGCCCGCCCATTCCGTAAACCCAGAGCGCAACCCCGCCGCCGATCACGATCGGCAGCACCAAGCGGCCGAAGATCACCGCGACGGCATATTCCTTCTTGCGGATGCCGGCCTGCATCAACTTGATCTGCGCAGCCTTGACCTGGCTGTCCTGCAGCACCTTGAGCGAGGCGAGAAGCGCGCGGATGCGGTCGGTCGTCTGGTTCTTGCGGACGAGCTTGGCGCGGCGCTTCGAGGTCGAGGCGGTGATGCCGGCCTTCAACTGCTCGCGGCGATCGTTCAGCGCCTTGACGCGCTTCGCCATCGGATTGCGGACCGTGGTCGCCGCGTAGATGGCGAGCATGACCGCGAACGCCGCGACGCCCGAAAGCATCGTTGCGACCCATAGGACATCGACCCCAAGGATCGTCGGTCCGCCGGTTTCTCCCATGGTCTCCTTCGCCTCCCGCTCAGATCTCGAAGCTGACCATCTTGGCCATGATGAATGCGCCGATGGCCATCCACAGCATGCCGCCGAGGCCGGCGACCATCAGCCGCTCGTCGATGAAGAAGGTCTGCATGTATTCGCCGTTGATCATCCAGATCATCGCGAACACGATGAACGGCAGCGAGCCGACGATATAGGCCGACGCCTTCGATTCGGAGGACATCGCCTTGATCTTGAGCTTCATCTGCGCGCGCTGCCGCAACACGTTGGCCAGGTTGGCGAGCGTTTCGGCGAGATTGCCGCCGGTTTCGCGCTGGATCGCGATCGAGATCACGAAAAACTGGAATTCGGGCGTGCCGAGCCGATCGGCGGTTTCCTGGAGCGCGACGTCCATCGTGCGTCCGATCTTCATCTTGTCGGCGACGGCGCGGAATTCCTCGCCGACGGGGCCGTCGACCTCGTTGCCGACCACCGCCATCGTCTCCGAGATCGGCAGGCCCGAGCGCAGACCGCGCACGAGCAGCTCGATGGCATCGGGAAACTTGGTGTTGAACTTGTTGATCCGCCGCTTGATCGTGAACCCGACGACGAAATGCGGGATGCCGGCGCCGAGGAACAGGCCGAGGAACAGCCCGAGCAGCAGCGGCATGCCCTTCAGCCACAAGAGCAATCCGACCACCAACGTGATCCCGAGCGACGTCATGCCATACTGGCCGAGCGTCCACGTCTTGCCCGTCATCGCGAGCCGTTTCTTGAGGAGCGCCGGGCGCGGCAGAAACCGCATCGCGGCGTCGTCCATGCGGGTGGAGCGACCCGCGGTGATCTTGCGCAGCCGAGCCTCGACCGCGGTCGCCGCCGAGCTCGAATGACGTTCGCGCACGAGCTGAAGCCGGCGTGCGCCCGCTCGTGCGGGCGAGGGGCCGGCGAACGCGACCGCGACCAGCGCCAGCACGACGAACGCGCCTACGACCATCAACATCAACGGCAGCATCGCCATATTCGATCCGTTCTCCGGTACGTCGCCTACATCGCCCGCATGGGGCGGCGCCTCACTTCTTCTCGCCGCGTTTGGGCATCATCGATTTGAGATCGCTGAACTTGCCGATCAGCGACCCGCCTTTCGACTTCGCTTTCGCCTGCCTCTCGCCCGCGCTTTCGTTCGCGTCGGTGACGTTCATTACCTGCTCGGCGAGCGCCGCGATCGGTGCGACCGTCTTGGTGCCCTTGCCCGCCTCGGCGAGCGGCTTGCCGAGCTTGGCCGCCTGGGAGACGGTCTTCTGGTCGAACGGAATGACGTGATCGACCGCGCGCTCGATCGAGCCTTCGAAATCCTTGCGGCTGATCTCGAGCACGCCCGCGGGGTGGACGCGGTTGGCGACCACCGTGACGTGAACATGCGGCGCATTCGACTTGAGCCAGGAAAGAATACGGATCGTGTCGCGCGCGGCCGCGAGCGTCAGATCGGTGACGACCACCGCCATCTGCACGTCGCTGGTCAAATGCGGATACTGAACGAGCATCGCGCGCGGCAGATCGACGACGGTGCATTCGAACGCCGAGCGCATCTCCTCCTGAAGCTGGTAGAAGGCGGCCCCGTCGGTGAGCACCGGCGAATTCATCGGCGCCTCGGCAGAGAGCACCGCGAGCTTCTCGCTCGCCTTCACCATCGCGCGCTCGATGAACAGGCCGTCGATGCGGCTCGGATTCTCGATCGCGTCGGTAAGCCCGCGGCCGGGTTCGAGATCGAGCGCCAGCGCGCCCGTGCCGAAATGCACGTCGAGATCGAGCAGGGCAGTCGAGCGCTTGCCCTTTTCGCTCATCAGCCAGGCGAGCGAGGTTGCGATCGTCGACGCGCCGACGCCGCCGCGTGCGCCGATCACCGCCGCCGCGCAATGCGGCCGCTCGACCGCGGCCTCGACGACCTTGGGAGCGTTGAGCATCGTCTGCGCATGCGCGAACGCGTCGCGGATCATGTCCGGATTGAGCGGCTTGAGCAGGTAATCCTGGATGCCGCTCGCGACGAGATCGCGATAAAGACGGACGTCGTTGACCTGCCCGGCGGCAATGACGACGGTGCCGGGCTCGCACACTTCGGCGAGCGCGTTGATGTCGTTCAGCGGATCGCCCGATTCGGACAGATCGACGAACAGCACCTGCGGACTGGCGGAGACCGACAGCGACTGGACGGCGTTGCGCAGACCGCCCTTGTTGACTTTCTCGACCGGCCAACCGAGCTCGGACGCGATCGGACGGATCGCCTCGGCGGTGGTCTCGTCGCAGACGAAGGCCACGAAAGGCTCGCGAGCACCGGCGCGCGCGGGATTCCAGGGTGCGTTCATTACTTGCCTCCCGTGCTTTCTTCCTTGAGGCCGCCGGCGCCGGTGGGCTTGGCCTCGCGGAATGTCTGGATCGCCTTGGTCGCAGTCGCCGGATCGACCGACGCCGCGCCCGGCTGGCCGCGGACGAGGTCCTGCGGGCGGGCGACCATCGCCGCGAGGTTGCTGTTGCTCGCGCAACCGAAGTTGGACGAGGTGTTGCCCTCGAATTCATGGTTGGAGCTGCGGCTGTAATCGGGGCAGCCCGGGACCGCAGCCGACATCCGAGTGACGACGACGCGCACCGTGCCGGATGTCAGCGGATGCGGCGTCACCGGCGCGGTGTCGGTGAGCAACAGCCCGTATTTCGCCACCTGCCGCGCAACCTCGTCGCGGGCGGGATTGGGATAGGGCGAGGGATCATCGATCCCGACGCTGTCGCCATAGCCGACGTTGAGTGATGCCAGCCAGCCATCGAGCCGCTGCGCTTCGCCGGGCGCGAGATGCCCGCCCGAGGTGTTCAGATCGAACGCATAGTCCGCGCGGCTGACAACCGGCTGGTGGACCGATTCGAGGCCGCGGTTGACCGTGCCCCCGCAGCCGGCGAGCAGCAGCGCAGGCAGCGCCAGCGCGAGATAGGGTGAACGCTTCGACATCATCGTCTCCACAGGCACGGTCAGTTGAGGCTGAAGCCGGGGGCGGCCTCACCTTTGCTGGAAGCAGCGGGCAACGCCGCCTTGCGATCAGGCGCAGCGGGCGCCTTGGGAGCGTTGCCCGGCGGCAGCGCGGCGCTGGCACCGATCGCGGGCGAGGCCGGCGGCGCGGCAACGGTCGGCTTGGGTCGCTCGCCGCCGGTCTCGCCGCTGCCAACCGAGCCGAGCAGGATATGCTCGAGATCGGTCGGCTCGCGGTAGCCGTCGGTCGGCAGCACGATCTGATTGGCGTTGACCGGCTTGACCAGATACGGCGTGATGACGATCACCAGCTCGGTCTCGTTGCGCTTCCACCCGTTCGAGCGGAACAGCGCGCCGAGGATCGGGACGTCGCCAAGCGCCGGCGCCTTCTCGATCGTGTTCGCCCGACTGTTGCTGAGCAGGCCGGCGATCACGAAACTCTGCCCCGAGCCGAGCTCGACCGTGGTTTCGGTGCGCCGCGTCGTGAGACCGGGCACCGTCACGCCGCCGACCTGGACCGCATTTGCATAGTCGAGCTCGGATACTTCCGGACGGACCCGGAGCGAAATGCGGCCATCCGACAGCACGGTCGGCGTATAGGCCAGGCTGACTCCATATTGCTTGTATTCGACCGAGGTCGCACCGAGCCCGGCGCTGATCGGGATCGGTATCTCGCCGCCGGCAAGGAAGGTCGCCGTTTCACCCGACAGCGCGGTGAGATTGGGATTGGCGAGCGTCGTCACCTGCCCGACCGTCTCGCCGAGATCGAGCGACGACAGCACGTCGAGGCCCAGCAAGCGACCGGCGAGACCCAGCGTCGTGCGCTGAGCGCCTTGGGCGAAGGTGTAGGCGGTGCCTGGATTGACGGGATTGATGATCTTGCCCGTGGCCGGATCATAGGGGACCGGCGTCGTGCCACCGCCCGGAAGCGGATAGGGAATCGTCGGATATTTGGAGACGTCGATATCGCCGATCGTGCCCGGCGAGCGGCCCGAGCCGATCCCGAAGGTGAAGCCGCCGGTGCGGTCGCGCGTCAGCAGATTGACGCCGAAGTTCTTGACGAAGGTCTTGCTCACCTCGGCGATGCGGACCTGGAGGTTGACCTGGAGCGGCGTCGCGGTGCGCAGCCGGCTCAGCACCTCGGTCTTGTCGCCGACGAACGCCTGGACGAGGCGTTCGGCCTCGGCGGCGTCGTCGGGTGCGGCGACGGTGCCGGTCAACAGCATCATGCCGTTCATCGGCGTCGCCGTGATGCGGGCTTCGGGCATCGCCAGTGCGAGCATCTGCTGCACCGAATCGATGTTGTCGCCGACTCGAATGGTCGAGGAATAGACCACCTTTCCGGCCTTGGTCGTGGCATAGACCGTGGTCTCGCCCGGCGCCTTGCCGAAGATGTAGAGTTGCGTCGGCGATCGCACCTGGACATCGGCGATCGCCGGATCGGCGACGAAGAGGTCGCTCATCGGCGACGGCAGCGTCACGAGGCGGCCGCGGCCGGTGTTGATCTGGACGGTCGAGCTCGGGCTCGCCGCCACCGTCTGCGCGGCGCTCGGTGCCGGGGCTGTGCCGAGCGTCGCGGCGGCGAGCGCCACGGCGAGCGGCCAGCCGATCGGCTTGGACGTGATCCGCATGTCAGTTCTTCCCCCCAACCGGAACTTCGGTGACCGAATTTCCGCGCGCGACCCGTACCACCGGGCCCTCGATGACTGCCTTGCCGAGCGGGATGCCCCCGGCATCGCCGGCCGCCATCATCGGCGTGCTCTCGGTCTTTCCGGGCACGGTGCTGCGCTGGAAGCGCGACACGTCGGCGCCCGTCGAATAGGTCGTCTCGCCCGAGACGGGCTGGCTCGCAATCCTCAGCAGCATATCCTGCTCGGCCTTGGGATCGGTGCCGTCGGGCACGTCGACCTCGCCCGAGGCGATCGCTTCTTCGAGCTGCGTCTTGTTGTCGGCGATCGAGCGCAGCGACAGCGAGAGCTCGCCGACATTCTGCGCGACCGCGATTTCCTCGGCGATCTTGGGGGTTGCTTCGACCGTGACGGTCGAGAAGGTCTTGACGACCGTCTTGCCGTCCTCGTCGGTGGTATTGTCGGTGCGCTGGTCGGTCGCGAGCACGCGCAGGTTGCGCATCACCGTTTCCGAAACCTTGAGCGGCGGACCGTCGCCGCCGCCGGCGACATCCTGCGTCAGCACCAGATCGACCCGGTCGCCCGGGAAAACGAAGCCCGCGACCGCCGTCTTGGCCGAGACCGGAAAGGTCACTGCGCGCATGCCGGGGCCGAGCGCCGCCGCCAGGAAGCCGCGGTCGCCGGGCTTGACGAGCGCGCCCTGCGTCACCGGCTGGCCCGCCGTGATCGGATTGCGGACGACGGTACCCTGCAGCGCCTTGAGATCGGTGTTCGCCTTCAGGTAATAGGCGTTGTCGACCAGCTCCTTGGGCCAGGGCTGGAACTTGATCGCGCTTGCATCCAGAATCGTGCCGACCGGGAGCGCGCGCGTCGCGACGAGCACTTCGGGCCCGTCGATCTTCGGTGCCTCGACCGCAGCGGCCGCCTGCGGCGCGGAAGCGCCGTAGATCAGGCTCCGCGCCATGAACGCCGTGATCGCCGCAACGATCAGGGCGCCGACGAGCAGTATGACTTTTCTACCATCCATGACGCATCAGGCCTTTCGGACGAGAGCCGGTTGATCCGGCATTAAGCATTCCAGTGGTTAAGAATCGGTTCGCGAAGCGCGAGCAAGGCGGCCAGCGCGATCGCGACCCCGTACGGAATCTCCAGCGCGCCGGGTTTTCCGCGCAGCCGATGCTCGATCGCGAGCGCCAGCGTGATCGCGCCGCCCACGAGCGACATCACCACGAGCACCCGCAAAAGCGGCTGGAGCGGGAACCACAAGGCGAGCGCGCCGATCAGCTTGACGTCGCCGCCGCCCATCCAGCCGGCGGCGAAGGCGAGCACGAACAGCGCGAACACCGTAACGGCAAGCGCAAGCTGCATCGCCATGTCGGGCCAAAGTGCGAGCCCGGTCGACGCCCACCAGACGGGCGCGAGCACCGCGATCGCGGCATTCTTCCAATTGGCGATCTCGCGCGCCCGCACGTCCTCGAGCCCTACGGACACGAGCAGCAGCGCAAGCGCGCCGAGCAGCAGCAAAGGCAGATTCCCCCAACCCATCGGGAACAAGGCTGTAGACGGGATGGCTTGCCAAAAAGTAACCAACGCCTGATGCTTGTCCCCGCGGATTTCCGGCGCCGGCTTCCTCCGGGCGCGATTGTCGATACCTGGGCCGCCGCCGACGGATGGCGCCTGCGCCGATTCGACTGGCCCGCCGAGCCGGGCGGGATACGGGGCAGCATCCTGTTCCAGGGCGGCCGCGGCGACATTTTCGAGAAGTATCTCGAGCTGTTCGTCCATTGGCACGAACGGGGCTGGTCGATCACCTCTTTCGACTGGCGCGGGCAGGGCGGATCGGGGCGGCTCTCGCCCGAGCCCCATGTCGGTCACGCGGCGAGCTTCGATCCGTTCGTCGCGGATTTCCGGGCATTCCATGCCGACTGGGCGTCGAGCGCGCGGGGGCCTCGCGTGCTGATCGGGCATTCGATGGGCGGGCACCTGGTGCTGCGCGCGATGGTCGAAGGCGCTGCGCGGCCCGACGCGGCGGTGCTCGTCGCGCCGATGCTGGGACTCCACAGCCCGTTGGGCGCGGCGGCCGGCGGCTGGCTTGCGCGAACGATGGCCCGATTCGGCAATCCGGCGCGCGCGGCGTGGAAGGCGAACGAGATTCCGGTCGCGTCGTCACCCCGACAGGCGCTGCTCACGCATGACATCGATCGCTATGCCGACGAGATGTGGTGGCAGCGCGAAAAGCCCGAGCTGCGTTGCGGGCCGCCGAGCTGGCAATGGGTGGCGCAGGCGTTCGGCTCGACGGCCGCGCTCGCCGCCGATCCGCGGTTGAAAACGCTCGACGTGTCGATGCTGATGCTCGTTGCCGATGCCGACAGGCTCGTCGATCCGAAAGCGGCGCGGCGGATTGCGGCAATGCTGCCCGATTGCGCGCTGGTCGGTTTCGGCGCCGAATCGGCGCACGAGATCCTGCGCGAGGCCGATCCGGTGCGCGACCGCGCGATCGCGGCGATCGATTCGTTCCTCGATACGCGCGCGCCGGCGGGCTGATGCGGGTCGATATCGCGATCGTCGGCGCGGGGATCGCCGGCGCCAGCCTCGCCGCCGAGCTGGCGCCGCACTCATCGGTGCTGATCCTCGAGGCCGAGGACGCGCCGGGCTATCATGCGACCGGGCGATCGGCGGCGTTCTGGTCGGAGACCTATGGCGGGCCGCATGTCCAGCCGCTGACGACCGCGTCGGGGCGTGCGCTGCGCGACGGCGGCTTCCTCGAGCCGCTCGGTTCGCTCGCGATCGGGCGGGCCGAAGACGCCGCCGCGATCGACGCGTTTCTTGCGGAGTTCGAGGGCAGCGGCGTCGGCCTGGAAGCGCTGGATCCCCGCGCCATCGTCCCGGGTCTGCGCGACCAATGGGTGCGCGGCGTGTTCGAACCGAGCTGCGCCTATATCGACGTGGCGGGGCTCCATGCCGCCTGCCTCGCCACCGCGCGGCGGGCGGGGGCCGAGCTGGTGACCTCGGCCGGGCTCGTCTCGGCGGTGCGCGAGAGGGCGTGGCGGATCGACACGCGGGCGGGCGCCTTCGAGGCGGACGTGCTCGTCGATGCCGCGGGCGCGTGGGCCGACGAGGTGGCGGCGCGCGCGGGCGTGGCGCCGATCGGCATCCGGGCATACCGGCGCACGATGCTCCAGATCGCGACCGACCCAGCGCCACCGGCGGCGCTGCCGCACGTCTGGGGCATCGGCGGCGACTTCTACTTCAAGCCCGAGGCGGGCGGGCGGCTGTGGTTGAGCCCGCACGACGAGATCGCGACGGACCCGTGCGACGCGCAGCCCGAGGAGATCGACGTCGCGACCGCGATCGACCGGTTCGAGCATGTCGTCGACTGGCGGGTCGCCGCGCTCGAGCGCAAGTGGGCGGGCCTCAGGAGCTTCGCGTCCGATCGGCTGCCGGTCTATGGCTTCGATGCGGAGGCGCCCGGCTTTTTCTGGTGCGCAGGGCAGGGCGGCTTCGGCATCCAGACCGCGCCCGCGGCCGCGTCGCTCGCCGCCGCATTGCTGCTCGGACGGGTGCTCCCCGGTGACCTCGCCGGCATTGATCCGGACCGCTATGCACCTGAGCGCTTTTCCGGGCAGGAGAGGACGGCATGATGAAGCGGTTGATCGTGATCGGGGCTGCGATGGTCGTCGCGGCGGCGCCGATCGCGGCGGAGAATGCGGCGTCCGATCCGCTTGCGCTCGTTAATACGTTCATCGGCGCGGATGGCGGTGGGAACACCGTGCCGGGGGCGACATTGCCGTTCGGCTTCGTCTGGCTGAGCCCCGACACGACCGACGGGTCGACGAGCGGATACGGCTCCCAGGGCGACATCATCGGCTTCAGCCACACGCATGTCAGCGGCACCGGCGGCGGAAGCAAATACGGCAATTTTCGCGTAACGCCCGCGATCGGCGGCGATGCGATGGCGAACCTCGCGTTCCCCAAGGCCGAGGAACGCGCATCGCCGGGCTATTACAGCGTCATCATGGGCCGGCCGGGCAAGCAGATCCGCGCCGAACTCACCGCCGCGCGGCTGGTCGGCGTGTCGCGCTACACCTTTCCCGCGAGCGACGATGCGCGGCTGGTGCTCGACGTCAGCGCTTCGATCCCGCTGATGGGCGGCGGCCCCAAGGCGAACAGCGCGAGCGTGACGATCGATGACCCGCGCCACCTCCACGGGCAGGGGACCTTCACGGGCGGTTTCGGCGGATCGGCCGAAAAGCCGGTGACGCTCTATTTCGCCGCCGATTACGATCGGCCCGCATTCGAAGCCGGGCGCTTCGTCGCCAGCCAGGGCCATGTCGCGCTGGCGAAGGGGGCGGGCACCTCGATCGGTGGCGACCAGCGCGAGGACATGCACAACCGGCTGGGCAGCTATGCGCGCTTCGACACGCGCCGCGATCGCACCGTGACGATGCGGTTGGCGGTCTCGTGGATCAGCGTCGACCAGGCGCGTCGCAGCCTCGCCGCGGCCGAGACCGACTTCGATGCGGCGCGTGCCGATGCCGTCGCCGCGTGGGCGGACGCGCTCGGCACGATCGAGATCGAGGGCGGCACGCCCGAGCAGCGGCGCATCTTCACCTCGGCGCTCTACCGCAGCGAGACGATGCCGCACGACCTTACCGGCGAGAATGCCTGGTGGCGCTCGGATGCGCCGCATTATGAGGATTTCTACACCGTCTGGGACACCTTCCGGACGCTTAACCCGCTGCTCACGCTGATCGCGCCAGACCGCGAGCGCGGAATGATCCGGTCGCTGCTCGACACCTACGATCACGAGGGCTGGTTGCCCGATGCGCGGATCGCGGGGTCGAACGGACCGACCCAGGGCGGGACCGATGCCGACGTGATGATCGGCGATGCGATCGTGAAGCATCTCGGTGGGTTCGATGCGAGCCACGCCTATGCGGCGATCCGCAAGGATGCGGAGGTCGATTCGCCCGATCCGCTCAACGTCGGCCGCGATCTCGGCGACTATGTGCGGCTCGGCTATATGTCGCTCGACAAGGACCGGTCGGCCTCGCGTACGCTCGAATATGCCGCCAACGATTATGCGATCGCGGCGGCGGCGAAGGCGCTGGGGCACGATGCGGATGCGGCGCGCTACGGCGCGCGCTCGCGGACCTGGGCGACGCTGTGGGACGATGCGCTCAAGTGCATCCGGCCGCGTTATGCCGATGGCCGGTGGCTCGAGAATTTCGCTTGCGACCACGAATATCCCGATCAGCGCATGCCGTGGTGGAGCGTGCCTTTCTACGAGGGCTCGTCGGCGCAATATTCGACCTATGTGCCGCACGACGTCGACGGGCTCATGGCGAAGGTCGGCGGGCGCGCGGCGTTCGTCGGCTGGCTCGACCGGCTGTTCGACCAAGGGCTTTACACCCACAACAACGAGCCCGACCTGCTCGCGCCCTTCCTCTACATCCACGCCGGCCGCCCCGACCGCACCGCGACGCGCGTTCGCGCGATCATGGCGACCGATTATGCCGATGCCCGCGATGGCCTGCCGGGCAACGACGATGCCGGGACGATGTCGTCCTGGTACGTGTGGGCGGCGATGGGGCTGTTCCCGAATGCGGGACAGCCGCTCTACTATATCGCCTCGCCGGTGTTCACGCGATCGACGATCCACCTCGAACACGGGCGCGCCTTCGTCATCGAGGCGCCGGCGACCTCGGCGGCGAATCTCTACGTGCAATCGGCGACGCTCGACGGAAAGCCGCTGAATCGCGCCTGGCTGACGCATGACGAGATCGCCTCGGGCGGCACGCTGCGGCTGGAGATGGGCCCCGCGCCTTCGCGGTGGGGCACGACCAATCTGCCGCCCAACGGTCTCGACCTGCTGGAGCGCGGCTAGGCCGTGATGCGGTGGGGTGGCCCTCCCGCCCCAACGTCTGCAAGCGCGGAACGCAGCGAACGCAGCGGCACGTCCCCCCTTACTTCCCTCTCCCGATCGCCGCACCCAAGCGGGCACAGCCGTTCGGGCGGCAGAGCTGCCGACACGCGTAGATCAACCGGATCAAAGAGCGGTGTGGACCATGGCACGCATGCGGGGTTGTAGGACAGCAAAAAGAACAAACAGGGGGTGTCGGGCTTGGTTGCCATCCCATTCGTATAGGTGATTCGTGCGGCGGTCCGTGGACGCCTGGCTCCCCCGTTGTGCTCCCGCGAAGGCGGGAGCCCAGACTGGGTCCCCGCCTTCGCGGGGACACAAAGGATTTACGTCTGGAACGAATGATGCCCATTTCGCTTCGGTGCCGAGCAAGAAGGCGCTTGCGGCGCTAGGCGCGCGCGCCTGTTTTGGCGGCGTCGCTCGCGAGGCGGTCGGCGCGTTCGTTGTCGGGGTGGCCGGCATGGCCCTTGACCCATACCCATTCGATGCGGTGGCGCTCGGCGGCGGTGACGAGCGCCTGCCAGAGGTCGGCATTCTTGACCGGTTTTTTCGCCGCGGTCTTCCAGCCGTTCCTGCGCCAGCCGTGGATCCACTTGGTGAGCCCGTCCATCACGTAGCGGCTGTCGGTCGAGAGCGTGACGCGGCACGGGCGCTTGAGCGCGTTGAGCGCTTCGATCACCGCGGTGAGCTCCATCCGGTTGTTGGTCGTCTCGGGCGTGCCGCCGGACAGATCCTTTTCGTGTCGTCCGGAGCGGATCACCGCGCCCCAGCCGCCGGGGCCGGGATTGCCCTTGCACGCGCCGTCGGTGGCGATCTCGACATGCGACAGCTCCATCAGGCGAAGGCCTGCGGGTTGTCGTCATACCAATCGAGCCGCCGCGCATAAGCGAGCGGGTCCTTGCGCGTGACGAGCGCGTCCGCCGGCGTATTGAGCCAATCCCAGGCGCGAGTCAGCGCGAAACGGATGCACGCGCCCCGGGCGAGAACGGGCAGCGCCGTGCGTTCCTCGGCACTGAGCGGCAGCACCGAATCGTAGCCCGCGACCAGCGCGCGCCCCACCGCCGGATCGGCGGGAGCGCCGTCATTATCGAACGCCCAGGCCGAGTGCATCACCGCGAGGTCGTAGGCGCGGATATCGGTGCAGGCGAAATAGAAATCGATCAGGCCCGTCACCGTGTCGCCGCGCATCAGCACGTTGTCGGGGAAAAGATCGGCATGGATCGCCGAATATGGAAGATCGCGTGGCCAATGGCCGAGCACGCTGGCCAGCGCTCCCCGAAGTCGAAGTCCGAGGCCGGTTGCGATGGAATCGAGATCATCGCCGCACCGGTCGAGCAGGCGCGGCCATTCTTCCACTCCGAGCGCATTGGGGCGTTCGAGCGCGAAATCAGCAAACGACAGGTGCATTCGCGCCATCGCCGCGCCCGCCGCTCGCGCCTGCTCGGGCGTCGGATGAGTCACCGACACGCCCGGCAGGAACCTGATGAGGCAGGCAGGGCGCCCCTCGAGTTCCTGAATCTCGCGCCCTCCACGATCGGGAATCGCCGGGGGCACCGGGTTGTCGCGCGCGGCGAGATGATCGAGCAGCGCCAGGAAGAAGGGCAGGTCGGCCGCCGAGACGCGCTTTTCGTAGAGCGTCAGGATGAAGCGGCCCTGCGTGGTGTCGACCAGATAGTTGCTGTTCTCCACGCCCTCGGCGATGCCTTTCGCCGAGACCAGATCGCCAACGTCATAACGCGCGAGAAAGGCCGTCAACGATTCGGCGGAGACGTGCGTATAGACTGCCAAAGCTGCCCCCGTGGTCGGCGGTCACGGCCGCCGAAAGTTCCGAAAGTTCCGGGAAAACGACACGAACGGCCTTCCCCCTTGGCACGGTCTGCCGCGTCGCGATCGTCCTTATCAGCGAACAGCCCTTGTAGGACAGCCCTAAGCCGCCTCCAGCCCGCGCGGCAGCTTGAAGGCGATGCTCTCGTGCGTGGTTTCGACCTCGCGCTCGACGATCTCGAACCTTTCGGCGAGGCGGTCGACCAGCTCGCGCACCAGCAGCTCGGGCGCCGACGCGCCGGCGCTGATCCCGAGCGTTTCCACGCCGTCGAGCCAATCGAGATCGAGATCGGCGGCGCGCTGGATCAGCCGCGCCGGCGTTCCCTGCCGCTCGGCAACCTCGACGAGGCGCAGCGAATTGGACGAGTTCGGGGCGCCGATGACGAGCATCGCGTCGCACGAGACCGCGATCGCCTTCACCGCCGCCTGGCGGTTGGAGGTGGCGTAGCAGATGTCTTCGCCGCGCGGGGCCTGGATCGACGGAAAGCGGCGCTGCAAGGTGGCGACGATGTCGGCGGTGTCGTCGACCGACAGCGTCGTCTGCGTGAGGAACGCCAGATTATCCGGCTCCGCGGGGGTGAGCGCTTCGGCGTCGGCAACGGTTTCGACGAGCGTCATCGATCCGGCGGGCACCTGCCCGAAGGTGCCGATCACCTCGGGATGGCCCGCATGGCCGATGAAGACGATGTGCCGCCCGGCCGTAGCCAGCCGCTCGGCCTGGCGGTGGACCTTGGAGACGAGCGGGCAGGTCGCGTCGAGATAATCGAGCCCGCGCGACTGCGCCTCGGCCGGCACCGCCTTGGGCACGCCATGCGCCGAGAACACGACCGGTGCGCCATCGGGCACGTCGTCCAGCTCCTCGACGAAGACGGCGCCCTTCGCCTTCAGGCTGTCGACGACGAAGCGGTTGTGGACGATCTCGTGGCGCACATAGACCGGCGCGCCATGCTTCTTGAGCGCGAGCTCGACGATCTGGATCGCGCGATCGACGCCGGCGCAGAAACCGCGCGGGGCCGCGATCATCAGCTCGAGGACGGGTTTGGCGGTGTTGGTCATCGCAGGGCGCGCTCTACGCGATTGCTTGCGCGCGCGAAAGGCGGTTCCTATGAAGCGTGCTCACCGGGCGGGCCAGCGCAATCGGCCGCCCTTCGCAGTTGAGAAGGTCCGCCTACCCGTGAAACTCCGCCATCTTGCCCCGTTCGCCTTCATCCTGATCGCCGCCGGCTGCGCCCGATCGGGAGAGATCACCACCGGCGGCATCACCGCCGTGCGCACCGCCTGCCCCGTCGTCGGCATTCCCGCGGGGACCGGCGACATCACGCTGTTCGACCCCGCGACGAGCCACGATGCGAGCGCGCTCGACGTGACCGCGGTGATGACGAACGTGCGCTCGACCTGCACCGATGCGACTGCCGACGTCGTCACCACCGTGACGTTCGACGTTTATGCCCAGCGCCGCGACGCGGGGCCCGCGCGCGACGTGACCTTGCCCTATTTCATCACCGTGGTGAACGGCGGCACCGCCGTCGTCGCCAAGCGGGTCGGCAACGTTGCGGTCCATTTCGATGCGGGCGCGGTGCGCGCCGAGACGCGTGGCCAGGCGACCGCCTATGTGAACCGCGCCGCGGCGACGCTTCCCGACGCCATTCGCGAGGAAATCACCCGCAAGCGCAAGCCGGGGGATGTCGACGCCGCGATCGACCCGCTTTCGCAGCCCGACGTGCGCGAGGCCGTGCTCCGCGCGAGCTTCGAGGCTTTGGTCGGCTTCCAGCTCACCGAGGACCAGCTCAAATACAACCTGACGCGGTGATCGCACCCGATTGACTCCCCCCGCGGCCTGCGTCAGAGCGGCGGGGTCGATGGCGGGCGACCGGCATGGGCACGCGCGGGAGAGTGGTCCGGTCCGCCGGACCCGCCGAAGGAGCAACCGCCCCGGAATCTCTCAGGCACAAGAGACCGCGCGCGTCGATTCGACACTCTGGAAAGCGCTCCGGACCGGGTCCGGGGCCACCGACGGGGTAAGCCGGCCCGTGGCGGCCGGTGAAGCTCTCAGGTTCCGTGACAGAGGGGGCGGTGGGCTGAGTCGCTCGCACGAGCGTTCAGGCTGTCGTTTCCTTGCGAACGGAGTGCCCGATGAGCCGAGACGTCCATAACGGCCCCACCGACGAGTTCACGCAGGCCCGCGGCACGCCCTATTCGGGCGATCCCGACGGCGGCGAGGGCGCGACGCCCGAACCCGAGACGCTGCCGCTCGACGCGTGGCATCGCGTGCATGGCGGGCGGATGGTGCCGTTCGCGGGCTATCAGATGCCGGTCCAGTACGAAGGCATCATGGCCGAGCACCTCTGGGTGCGCGAGCAGGCCGGGCTGTTCGATGTCAGCCATATGGGCCAGCTCCATCTGGCGGGCGAAGGGCTCGACGACGCGCTCGAGGCGCTGATCCCGGCGGACGTGAAGGGATTGAAGCCCAACGCCCAGAAATACTCGCTGCTGCTCGCCGAGAATGGCGGCATCCTCGATGACCTGATGCTGACGCGGTGGGACGACGACAGCATCTACATGGTCGTCAACGGCGCGGTGAAATACGACGACATCGGCCATCTGCGCGATCATCTGCCGGACGAGATCACGCTCAACCACATGGACGAACAGGCGCTGCTCGCGCTGCAAGGCCCCAAGGCGGTCGAAGCGCTGGCGCGGCTGGTGCCCGGCGTCACCGACCTCGTGTTCATGAAGGGCGGGCGATTCGAGTGGAACGGCGTGCCGCTGTGGATCAGCCGATCGGGCTATACCGGCGAGGACGGGTTCGAGATTTCGGTGCCTGCCGCTTCGGCCGAGGCGCTGGCCGATGCGCTGGTCGCGCAGCCCGAGGTCAAGCCGATCGGCCTCGGCGCGCGCGATTCGCTGCGGCTCGAGGCCGACCTGCCGCTCTACGGCCACGATCTCGACGCCGAGACGACGCCGATCATGGCGGCGCTGGGCTTCGCCGTCGCCAGCAAGCGGCGGCGCGAGGAAGCCAATTTTCCGGGCGCGGAGCGCATCCTGATCGAGCGCGAGAATGGGCCGATCGTCCGCCGCGTCGGCCTGGTCGTCGAGGGCCGCCAACCGGTGCGCGAGGGCGCCGCGGTGGTCGATGCCGAGGGCAGCGAGGTCGGCAAGATCACCTCGGGCGGGTTCGCGCCGACGCTCGGGAGCCCGATCGCGATGGCCTATGTGCCCGTGGCGATGGCCGAGCCCGGCACCACGATCACGCTCGCGCAGCGCGGCAAGGTTCACCACGCGACCGTCGCGCCGATGCCCTTCGTTCCCCACCGCTACTTCCGAGGAGCAGCGAAATGAGCCGTTACTTCACCGAGGATCACGAATGGGTCGATGTCGATGGCGACACCGGCACCGTGGGCATCACCGACTATGCGCAGGGCCAGTTGGGCGACATCGTGTTCGTCGAGGTGCCCGACGACGGCAAGCAGCTCGCCAAGGGCGACGAGGCGGCGGTGGTCGAATCGGTCAAGGCCGCGTCTGACGTCTATTCGCCGGTGTCGGGGACAGTGATCGAAGGCAATGGCGATCTTTCGGACACGCCCGGTCTCGTCAACGACGATGCCGAGGGCGGCGGCTGGATGTTCAAGATCGCGCTCTCGAACGCGAGCGAACTCGAAGGAATGATGGACGACGCCGCCTACGAGGCGTTCGTCTCGAAGTTGTGACTTTCTCCCCTCCCGCGTGCGGGAGGGGCCGGGGGTAGGCTCGCGCTTTCCTCCAACGATATCGCCCGCGATTCGGCCGGGCGCCCACCCCCCGACCCCCTCCCGCTTCGGGAGGGGGGGAGTGATTCGAATGCGCTACCTGCCCCTTACTCCCGATGACCGCACGGCGATGCTCGGCCTGATCGGCACGTCCACGATCGACGACCTGTTCGTCGACGTGCCCGAGCATGCCCGGCTCTCCGGCCCGATCGATGGCCTGCCTGCCCATGCGAGCGAGCTTGCGGTGGAGCGGCACATGGCCAAGCTCGCGCGGCAGAACATGGTTGCGGGCGAGGTGCCCTTCTTCCTCGGCGCCGGCGCGTATCGGCATCACGTGCCCGCCTCGGTCGATCACCTCATCCAGCGCGGCGAGTTCCTTACCGCCTACACGCCCTATCAGCCCGAGATCGCGCAGGGCACGCTCCAGATGCTGTTCGAGTTCCAGACGCAGGTCGCGCGGCTGCTCGGCACCGACGTGGCGAACGCCTCGATGTACGACGGCTCGACCGCGTGCTGGGAGGCGATCGGGATGGCGCGGCGGATCACCAGGCGCGCCAAGGCGATCCTGTCGTCGGGGCTGCACCCGCATTACGTGTCGGTCGCCAACACGATGGCGAAGTTCACCGGCGACGTGCTCGAAACCCGCGTGCCGAGCCTCGACGCCGAGCCCGACACCGCCGCGCTGATCGACCGGATCGACGACGACACCTCGTGCGTCGTGGTGCAATATCCCGACATTCTCGGCCGGATCGGCGACCTGTCCGAGCTCGCGGCAGCGTGCCACGCAAAAAAGGCGCTGCTGGTCGCGGTCGTCACCGAGCCGGTGGCGCTGGGCGCGCTCAAATCGCCCGGCGAGATGGATGCCGATATCGTCGTCGGCGAGGGGCAGTCGATCGGCGTCGGCTTGCAGTTCGGCGGGCCGTACGTGGGGCTGTTCGGGTGCAAGCAGAAGTACGTGCGCCAGATGCCGGGGCGCCTGTGCGGCGAGACCGTCGACGCGGACGGCAAGCGCGGGTTCGTGCTGACGCTCTCGACGCGCGAGCAGCATATCCGGCGCGAGAAGGCGACGAGCAACATCTGCACCAATTCCGGCCTGTGCGCGCTGGCCTTCTCGATCCACATGACGCTGCTTGGCGAGGCGGGGCTGCGGCGGCTGGCGATGGCCAATCACCAGGGTGCGGTCGCGGCGGCCGAGCGGCTTGCGCAGGTGCCCGGCGTCGAATTGGTGACGCCGCGCTTCTTCAACGAGTTCACGCTGAAACTGTCGCAGGAAGCGCGGCCGGTGGTGCGCGATCTCGCCGATCGTAATATCCTGGCGGGCGTGTCGCTCGGACGGCTTTATCCGAGCGAAGAGCATCTTGGAAACGGCCTCGTCGTCGCGGTCACCGAAACCACCACCGCGGAGGACGTCGAGACCTTTGTCTCCGCGCTCGAGGAGGTGCTGGCATGAGCATCAACGCGAGCGGCTGGCGCCCCGAAGCGCCGCAGGCGGGCAGCGCCGACGCCGCCACCTTCACCGGCAACCGTGCGCTGATGCTCGAAGAGCCGCTGATCTTCGAGATCGGGTCGACGGAGACGACGGGCGTCGATTTCGACGGCGAATGTGTCCCCGCGGAGGCGGGGACCCAGTCTGGGCTCCCGCCGTCGCGGGAGCACAAATTAGGTGGTTTGGAGCGCACCGCTCCGATCGGCCTGCCCGGCCTTTCCGAGCCCGAGGCGGTGCGCCACTACACGCGCCTGTCGCGCCAGAACTACGCGATCGACCTCGGCCTGTTCCCGCTGGGCTCCTGCACGATGAAGCACAACCCGCGGCTCAACGAGAAGATCGCACGGCTGCCGGGGTTCGCGGACATCCACCCGCTCCAGCCGGTCGACACGGTGCAGGGCGCGCTGGGCGTTATCAACGAGCTCGCCTTCTGGCTGATCGACCTCACCGGGATGCACGGCGTCGCGATGAGCCCCAAGGCGGGCGCGCACGGCGAATTGTGCGGCATCTT
>CAMLGC010000036.1 GCA_946479505.1 uncultured Sphingomonadaceae bacterium | reverse complement strand
CCAGCCGCGTGCTCGAGCCGCGCGTCGTCGGGCAGGAGCATTACGAGACGGCGCGCGCCGTCCAGTCGATCCTCCAGAAGTACAAGTCGCTTCAGGACATCATCGCCATCCTCGGGATGGACGAGCTGTCGGAAGAGGACAAGCTGACCGTCGCGCGCGCGCGCAAGATCCAGCGCTTCCTCTCGCAGCCCTTCCACGTCGCCGAGGTCTTCACCGGCATCCCGGGCAAGTTCGTCGCGATCGAGGACACGATCCGCAGCTTCAAGGCGGTGGTCGACGGCGAATACGATCACCTGCCCGAAGCGGCCTTCTACATGGTCGGCGGCATCGACGAAGCCATCGCCAAGGCTGAAAAGATGGCGCAGGAGGCGTAACGTCTTCTCCCCCTCCCGCAAGCGGGAGGGGGCCGGGGGGTGGGCTCCCGCCCCCCGCGTCGCGCAAGGTTGAGAGCGCGAGCCCACCCCCAGCCCCTCCCGCACGCGGGAGGGGAGCGAGAAACGAAAATGCTCCACTTCGAACTCGTCACGCCCGAACGTCTCGTCCGCTCCGAGGACGTCCACATGGTCGTCGTCCCCGGCAGCGAGGGCGATTTCGGCGTGCTCGAACATCACGCGCCGCTGATGTCGACGATCCGCGACGGCACCCTCACCATCTATCGCGAGGAAAAGGCCGCTCCCGAGACGATCCGCATCGAAGGCGGCTTCGCCGAGGTCAACGAGCGCGGGCTTACGGTGTTGGCCGAGCGCGCGGAGTAAGCGACCTGCTTTGATCGCAAGCTGCGGGAAGCATCGCCGCGCACGTCCGCTTATATAGGCGGCATGACACAGACCGCCGCCATCGATACCGCCACCGCCTGGGCCGCTTTTGCGGCGCGAGATCGCAACGCCGACGGCCGCTTCGTCGTCGCCGTCCGCACCACCGGCATCTACTGCAAGCCGAGCTGCCCCGCGCGCCACCCACGCCGCGAGAACATCGCCTTCTACGCCGATCCCGCCGCCGCCCGCGCCGCCGGATTCCGCGCCTGCCTGCGGTGCAAGCCCGACGAGGTCGGGCGCGACCGCCTCGCCGTCGCGCGCGCGGTCGCGCTGATCGAGGCCGCCGAAGCGCCGATCGCGCTTCCCGAGCTCGCCGCCCGTGTCGGCTACGCCCCCCACCATTTCCACCGCCTCTTCAAGCGCGCGACGGGTGTCACCCCCGCCGCCTACGCGCGCGGCCTGCGCGCCCGCGCCGCCGCCGAGGCATTGATGCAGGAGACGAAAGTGACCGACGCCATCTACGAGGCCGGCTATTCGGCCCCGAGCCGTTTCTACGAAGGCGGCGCCAAACGCCTCGGCATGACCCCGAGTGCCTGGAAGCGCGGCGGCGCGGGCGTCACCATTCGCTGGACGATCGCCGAAACCAGCCTCGGCCCGCTCCTCGTCGCCGCGACCGACAGGGGTCTGTGCCGCGTCTCGTTCGACGAGGACGAAGCGGCGCTCCACGCGCGCTTTCCCAAGGCCGAGATCGTCCCCGGCGGCGGCGCGCTCGCCGACCTTGCCGCGCGCGTCGTCGCCGGCGTCGAATCGCCCGAGCGCGACCAGGACCTGCCGGTGGACGTTCAGGGCACCGCCTTCCAGGAGGCCGTCTGGCAGGCGCTCCGTGCGATCCCGCCCGGCGAGACGCGCACCTACACCGAGCTCGCCGCCGCCGCCGGCAACCCGCGCGCCGTCCGCGCCGCAGGAACCGCATGCGGCGCCAACCACGTCTCGATCGTCATCCCCTGCCACCGCGCCCAGCGCAGCGACGGCAGCATGGGCGGCTATGCCTATGGCGTCGACCGCAAGATCGCGCTCAGAAAACGCGAGGGAGCCGGTTAAGGCGGCACTTCCCCGGCGCGATATTGCCCGCTAGGCTCGCCGCCTCACGGGGGGAGAGCTTGAAATGCTGCCGACACAACCGAACACGCCGCCGGGAAGCACGGTCTGGAAGATCGTCCAATTCCCGCTGGTGCTGCTCGTCATCGGGCTTGCGTTCATGGCCATTGCGGGCATGCTCTCCAGCTTTGTCGCGGGTCTTCTCCAGGGCCTCGGGGCCGGCCAGAACGGACCGATGGCGGTGGTCTTCGGCGCCATCGTCGCGGCGATCTTCACCGGGGCGTATCTGCTCTTCGTCCGCCTCGTCGAGCGGAGAAAGCCGACCGCATTCGGGCTTGCCGGCTGGGCGAAGGAGCTCGGCGCGGGGCTGCTGATCGGGTTCCTCATCTTCTCGGCAATCGTCGGCGTGATCGCGCTGTTCGGCGGCTATCGCGTTGTCGGCACGCGCGGGGCAGAGGTGCTCTGGCCCGTGATCGGGATCGCGATCCTGTCGGGGTTCACCGAGGAAATCATGATGCGCGGCATCGTTTTCCGTCTCGTCGAGCGCTGGCTCGGAAGCTGGATCGCGCTTGCCATCTCGGCGGCCTTGTTCGGTGCGCTTCACCTCGCCAATCCCAATGCCAGTGCCTTCGCGGCGATCTGCATCGCGCTCGAGGCCGGGATCATGCTCGCCGCCATCTACATGGTGACGCGGCGTCTGTGGGCCGCGATCGGCATCCACGCCGCCTGGAATTTCACGCAGGGCGGCATCTACGGCATCGCGATTTCGGGACTCGATACCAAGGGTCTGCTCGTCCCGCGCATCACCGGCTCGGATCTGCTGACCGGCGGCGCGTTCGGCGCCGAGGCCTCGCTTCCGGCGCTGATCCTCGCGACCGCGCTCGGGGTCGTGCTGCTCGTGCTCGCGCATCGTCGCGGCAATTTCGTTGCGCCGTTTTGGGCACGCCGGGACGAGGTCGGGGCGGGTGAGCCTGCCGCCGTCGCTCACTCCTCGGCGGCGGTATCCTCGCCGGCGGGGCCGCACGAATAGACCAGCTTCTCGTTGGGCAGGCTCGGCAGCGCGGCCCGAAGCTCGGCTTCGTGGCGGGCGAGCGCCGCGAGCGCGGCGTCGTCACCGGTGCATTCCTTGATCTCGGTTTCGCCGCGCAGCTTGCGCAGGGCCGCCATGTCCCGGGCGCCGAGCAGGTAGCGCGTGTTGGTGTAGGTGCGCGTCGCCGGGTCGAAGCGCGCGATCGAGACGGTGTCCTCCTCGTCGGGCACGAGCACACGCTCCCAAACCTCGCCCGTCGGCGCATATTGCGTGCGACCGTTGACGCAGCCGCCTGGACGCCATTCGAGCGATACATCCTCGGTGGTCGAGACGGTGACGCGGCTGCGCTCGGCCACGAAGCGGCACAGCAACTTGCCGGGGGCGGGCGCCGCCGTTTCGGCGTCGGCCTCCTCGTCGGCACCGCTCAGCCCGGCCGTCGCGAGCGACACCGTGCCGTCCGGCCGACCGAAGAATACGGCGATCGCCGCCACGAAGAACGCGGCTGCCGCGATGCCCGTCCAGATCGCCTCGCGCCGCCGGCCACGCGTTTCGAGCAAAGCCGCGCCGCCCACCGCGAGCGCGCCGACCACCAGCAACAATGCGGCGAGCGCCATGAAATTCTCGGCCATGCGCTCTTCGCGCGCACGCGCGGCGACGAGCGCGTGCTCCCTGGCCGCCGCAGCCTCGGCCGCCTTGGCGCGTGCTGCGGCGTCGGCCGCTTCCTGCTCCCGCTGCGCCGCCTGCGCATCGGCCGCGAGCTGCTCCTCGATGCTCGTGCATGGCGTGCCCACCGCGCGATATTGCTGCCCCGCTTCGCGAAGGAACTGGGCCAGCTCGCTGTCGGCGATCGCGAAGCCGAAGCTCGCATCGCCCGCCTGCGCGCGCGTGATCGCCGAATTGATCCCGATCACGCGACCGCATTGGTCGAGCAAAGGCCCACCCGAATTGCCCCGCGCGATGTCGGCGGTGTGGAGCAGCACGTGGACGCCCGACAGTTGGCGTGCGCCCGAATAGATGCCTTCGGAGCGGACCGGACTCTGCGGCGTGATGTAATCATAGGCCGATTGCGCGGTCGCGACGTCGACATTGCCGGGATAGCCCAGGGCGACCACGGGCGCGCCGTCGGTTACCGGGCCGCTATAGAGCGTGAGGGGCGGCAGTGCGTCGCCTTCGAATGCGATCTCGGCCAAGTCGCGCGCGGGATCGTAGGCGACCACGCGGCCCCGGAACGATTTGTCGCCCTCCGACGGCACGACGCCGATGACCACGTCGCCCGGATATTGTGCGGCGAGCTCGACGACATGCGCGTTGGTGACGATCCGGTTGGGCGCGATCGCAAACCCGCTGCCGTGGCTGAAATCGACCACCTCGTTGTCGACGATCGCGATCGTCACCACGCGCACCACGCCGCGCGCCGCCGCCGAAATATCGTCCGCCGCCGCCGGCCGCGCGAACGCGACGAGCATCGCCAATGTCAGGAAAAGTCGCGTCATCGCCGCATGCTTTCGAGCATCCCGTATCCGCATTCAAGGGTCACAAGAAGCTGTACGGATCGACATCCACGGTCACGCGCACCTTGGCGGGCCATTGAAGCGTGCCGAGCCAGTCGCGGATCACGTCCTGCACGTCGAGCGCGCGGCGGGCGTGGACGAGCAGGCGGAAGCGGTGACGGCCGCGCAGCATCGCGAGCGGGGCGGGGGCGGGGCCGTACACCGCCATGCCGTCGATCTCGGGTGCGCTCCGGCCGATCCGCACCGCTGCCTCGTGCGCGGCGTCCTTGTCCTCGGAACTGACGACGATCGCCGCATAGCGGCCGAAGGGCGGCGCGCCCGCCTCGCGCCGCGCCTCGGTCTCCGCAGCGTAGAACGCCTCGGCGTCGCCCGTCACCAGCGCCTGCATCACGGGCGCGCTCGGACTGTGCGTCTGGAGATAGACGTGGCCCGGTTTCTCGCCACGCCCCGCGCGCCCCGATACCTGCATAATCTGGTGAAACGTCCGCTCGGCCGCGCGCAAATCGCCACCTTCGAGGCCCAGATCGGCGTCGATCACCCCGACCAGCGTCAAATTGGGGAAGTGATAGCCCTTGGTGACGAGCTGCGTGCCGACGACGATGTCGATGTCGCCCGCCTCCATCCGGTGGACGAACTCGGCCGCCTTGGCAGGCGACCAGATCGTGTCCGAGGTGACGATGGCGGCCTTGGCCTCGGGCCAGAGCGCCGCCACCTCGTCGGCGATCCGCTCGACGCCGGGGCCGCACGCGACCAGGCTGTCCTCGTTGTCGCATTCGGGGCAGGCGCGTGGGGTCGGCTCGATGTGCCCGCAATGGTGACAGGCGAGTCGCCGCACCAGCCGGTGCTCGACCATCCACGCGGTGCAATTGGGGCATTGGAAGCGATGCCCGCACGTCCGGCACAGGGTCAGCGGCGCGTAGCCGCGGCGGTTGAGGAAGAGCAGCACCTGCTCGTCGCGCGCCAGCGTCTCGTCGATCGCACGCACCAGCGGCGGCGCGATCCAGCGCCCGCGTTCGGGCGGCGATGCGATCAGGTCGATCGCCTCGATCCCGGGCATTTCGGCGGCGCCGTAGCGGCCGGGAAGCTTCAATTCGGCATAGCGGCCGATCTCGACCTGCTGGCGCGTCTCGATCGCGGGCGTCGCCGAGGCGAGCACGACAGGGCATTGCTCGAACAGCCCGCGCATCACCGCGACGTCGCGCGCGTGATAATGGACGCCCTCCTCCTGTTTGAAGCTCGTCTCGTGCGCCTCGTCGACGACGATCAGGCCGAGGTTGGCGTACGGCAGGAACAGCGCCGACCGCGCCCCCACCGTCACCAGCGCCTCGCCGCTCGCGATCGCCCGCCACGCGCGCCGCCGTTGCGATTGCCGCAGCCCCGAATGCCACGCCACCGGCTCGCACCCGAAGCGAGCGGTGAAGCGCTTGAGAAAGGGTTCGGTCAGGGCGATCTCGGGGAGCAGTACCAGGCTCTGCCGCCCCTCAGCGATGGCCGCGGCGATGGCCTCGAAATAGACCTCGGTCTTGCCCGATCCGGTGACGCCATCGAGCAGATACGGCTCGAACGCCCGCGCGCGCACCGATTTGGTAAACGCCTCCGCCGCCCGGCGCTGATCGGGCGAGAGCTCGGGTACGTCATGCGCAGGATCGGGCATTGGATAGGGGCTGTCGATATCGACCTCGACCGCCTCGATCGCGCCCGTCTTGACGAGTCCGCGGATCACCCCGTCCGATACGTCCGCCGCGATCGCGAGTTCACGGATCAGCCCCTGTCGCTCGCCGATTCGTTCGAGCGCCTGCGCGCGCTGCGGCGTCATCCGCTCGGGAACCGTGCCGGTCGCGCGATATTCGGTCGCGGTGCGCCCGCCCTCGAGCGCCGAGGTTGAGGCCAAGGTCATCCGCGCGACCGCGGCCGGCGGCGCGAGATAATAGTCCGCGGTCCATTCGATCAGCCGCCGCAGCGCGGGCGCGAGCGGCGGGGCTGGCAGCACGCCGATCAGGTTGCGCAGCCGGTTGTCGCCCACCTCGGCATCGGAGGGCATCCGCTCGGGCTCCCACACGATCCCGACAAGCTGCCGCGGCCCCAACGGCGCGACGACGATCGACCCCGACTCGACCGCCATGCCGTGCGGCACGCGATAGTCGAGCGGGCCGAGCGCCGAATTCATGACGAGGACGCGGGCACGCGAGGAAACCATCGCCCCCACATAGCGCTTCAGCGCGCGGAATGAATCCCCGCGTCGGCAGCGTTACTCAAAATCCGACCGAAAGCGCCACCGTGGCCACGTGCGCCATCTTGTCGTGCGCGCCGTCCCTGCCGAAATCATATTGGTTCAGGTAACCCGCCTCGACCGAGATTGCGTCGTTGAGCGGTGTCTTTACCGCGATCGCGTTGCGCATCCGCGCATAGCCCGACACCTGTCCCCAATCGGTATCGTTGATCTCGACGAAGCTCTCGTGGCTCAGCACCAGCACGGTCTTGCTGCCGGCACGGAAGGGCAGCGAATATTTGATCTGCGGGCGCAGCCTCAAGCCGACATCGTCGCCGCCGCGGCGCAGCCTTTCCTCCAGCCGCACCCGGCCGGAAAGCTTGCCGCCACCGAACGAGGCTAGCGGGAAGCTCACCTGCTGGCGCGGGCGATCCTCCATTTTGGTGAGATCGCCGTTCAAATAGCCGGGCACGCGGACATAGCCGGTCGAGATCGTCACCCCGCCGCCCGCATCGAAGCCGAGCCAGCCGCCGAACTCGGCCTCGTACAGCCCGTTGGCATCGTTGCCGAAGCGCGCGACGCCCTCGAGAGTCAGCTCGACGCCCTCGTCGAGCTCGGTCGAGGCGCTGACCGTGGCCCAGCCTTGCGTGTCGGTATCGGTCTGCGCCCTGGCGGGCGTGGCGAGCAGCGCGAGCGGGAAAGCGAAAAGCAGGATGCGCATCATGTGGCCCTTTGCGTCGGTTTTGGCTGGCGCGCTCTAGCGACATCGGCATGACACCCGCATGACAATCGCGCGACGCTTTTGTTTCATTGCTCGGCCGGCCCCATCAAGGCTGTCCACCGGCGCCGGAATTTGCCAAAGTGGCGCCGACACGGCACCGCTCGATCGCGCTGTCCCGCCAACCAGCAACGCACCGAGGTTTCCCCACATGAAGTTCTTCGTCGACACCGCCGATACCGCCGAGATTCGCGACCTTGCCGAATCGGGGCTGGTCGATGGCGTCACCACCAATCCGTCGCTGATCCACAAGTCCGGCCGCAAATTTCTCGAGGTCGTCGCCGAAATCTGTGAAATCACGCCCGGCCCCGTTTCGGCAGAGGTCGTCGCGCTCGATCACGAGACGATGATGAAGGAGGCCGAGGTGCTGCGGCGAATCGCGGACAATGTCGCGATCAAGGTGCCGCTGACGATCGACGGCTTGAAGACGTGCAAGGCGCTGACCGACGACGGCACGATGGTCAACGTCACGCTGTGCTTCTCGGCCAACCAGGCGCTGCTCGCGGCCAAGGCAGGCGCGAGCTTCGTGTCGCCCTTCGTCGGCCGGCACGACGATGTCGGGTTCGACGGAATGCAGCTCATCTCGGACATCCGGCTGATCTACGACAATTACGCGTTCGACACCGAAATCCTCGTCGCGAGCGTGCGCCATCCGGTCCATGTGCTCGAATCGGCCAAGCTCGGCGCAGACGTGATGACCGCCCCGCCCGCGGTGATCCGCGCGCTCGTCAGGCACCCGCTCACCGACAAGGGAATCGAGGGGTTCATGGCCGATTGGGCGAAGACGGGCCAGACGATCGGTTGATATGGCGACGCTCGCGGGGGAATTCGGGCAACACCTCGCGCGCGATCGTCGGCGTTCGGGCCATACGGTGCGCGCCTATCAGGCGACCGCCGAGCGGCTACTCGCGTTCCTGAGCGGGCATTGGGGTGGGCCGGTCGGGCGCGCCGACCTCGCGCGCGTGTCCGCGGCGGATCTGCGCGCCTTCCTCGCGCATCGGCGCGGGCAGGGGATCGGCAACGCCGCGGCGGCACGCGAATTGTCGGCGGTGCGCGGCTTCCTCGCCTTTTGCGGTGGTGAGGGCGCGGCCCCCCGGCTCAAGGGGCCGCGCATCAAGAAGGGCGTGCCGCGCCCGATCTCGCCCGACGAGGCGGTGGCGCTTGCCGAGGAGGTCGCCGAGAACGCGGCCGAGCCGTGGATCGCCGCGCGCGATTGGGCGGTGCTGCTGCTGCTGTACGGCGCCGGCCTTCGCATCGGCGAGGCGGTGGGGCTCACCGCGGCGGTGCTGCCGCTGGGAGAGACCGTCGCGGTTACCGGCAAGCGCGCCAAGACCCGCATCGTGCCGCTGCTCCCGCAGGTGCGCCTGGGCATAGAGGCCTATGTGGCGCAATGCCCCTGGCCGCTGCCGCGCGAGGCCGCTTTGTTCCGCGGCGCCAAGGGCGGGCCGCTTGCTCCCGGGATCGTCCGCCGCGCCGTCCAGCGCGCGCGCGGCACGCTCGGCCTGTCGGAGCGCACCACCCCGCACGCGCTGCGCCACAGCTTCGCGACGCACCTGCTGGGCCGCGGGGCAGACCTGCGCGCGCTCCAAGAGCTGCTCGGCCATGCGAGCCTCAGCTCGACCCAGATCTACACCGCGGTCGATGCCGCGCACCTGATGGACGTCTATCGCAACGCCCATCCGCGGGCCTAATGCCGCCGTTTCCAGGTGGCGACGCGATAGAGATACCAGCCGACCGCGAGCACAGCGATTCCGATCGCGACCGGTCCGGTATAATGTTCGAGGCGGCTGAAGTTGCGGCCAAGCCAGTATCCGGCGGCGATCAGAATCGTGTTCCAGACGGCGGTGCCGATCGCGGTCATCGCGAGGAACTTGCCCGTCGGCACATGCATCAGCCCCGCAGGCAGCGAGATCATCGTGCGGAAGGTGGGCAGCACGCGGAACAAGAGCACCGTCTTGCCGCCATGCGCCATGAAGAAGGCGTTGAGCCGCTGCATGTCCTCCCAGTCTAGCGTCAACCACCGGCCCCAGCGATCGATCAGCGGCTTCAACCGTTCATAGCCCAATCGCCGCCCGACCAGATACCAGCAGTAATTACCGAACACCGATCCCGCAGTGCCGGCGGCGAGCAGCGGCCAGAAGGCCATCTGCCCATGCGCCACCGTAATCCCGCCGAACCCCATGATGACCTCGGATGGAATCGGCGGAAAGATATTCTCGAGCGCCATCAGCAGCGCGATGCCCCAATAGCCGCCGCCGGTGATGATCCGCAGGATGAGCTCGGTCATGTCCGAGGCAACGCCTCAGCGGCACGCTTCGACCCGGCGCTCGATCGCGCCCCAGATCATCGCGGCCGTGTCGGTGCCGTTGAAGCGATCGATCGCGATGATGCCGGTGGGCGATGTGACATTGATCTCGGTGAGCCATTTGCCGCCGATCACGTCGATTCCGACGAAAAGCAGCCCGCGTTTACGGAGCTCCGGTCCGAGCGCCGCGCAGATTTCCTCTTCGCGTTCGGTAAGGCGGGTCTTCGCCGCCGACCCGCCCGCGGCGAGGTTCGATCGAATTTCACCCACGCCCGGCAGCCGGTTGATCGCGCCCGCGACTTCGCCGTCCACCAGCACGATTCGCTTGTCGCCCGCGGCGATCTCGGGGAGGAATTTCTGGATCATGTGCGGCTCGCGATACGCGCCGTTGAGCATCTCGATCAGCGAGGCGAGGTTGGCGCCGTCCGCGCCGATGCGGAACACCGATCGTCCGCCATGGCCGTGAAGCGGCTTGATGACGATCTCGTCATGCTCGGCAAGGAAGGCACGCGCCTCCTCCACGCTGCGCGTCACCAAAGTCGGCGGCATGAACTCGGGAAAATCGAGCACGAACACCTTTTCGGGCGCGTTGCGCACGCTCGCGGGGTCGTTGACCACCAATGTGCGGTCGGCGATCCGCTCGAGCAGGTGGGTGGCGGTGATGTAGCCGAGATCGAACGGCGGGTCCTGCCGCATCAGCACGACGTCGGTGTCGTCGCCGAGATCGAGCCGCACCGGATCGCCGAAGCTGAAATGGTCGCCGTCGACGCGTCGCACCGTCACCGGATGCGCGTTGGCCCAGACGTGCCCGGCGGCATAGTTCAGGTCCTCGGGCGCGTAATGATAGATCGCGTGCCCGCGCTCCTGCCCCGCGAGCATCAGCGCGAAGCTTGAATCGCCGGCGATGGCGATTCGGTCGAGCGGGTCCATCTGGACGGCGACGCGAAGCTTCATGCGTGTCTCCTCTGTGCGTCGGGCATGTAGGCGCGGCGTTCCGCGAAGTCACCCGATCCAGGCGTTCTCGATGTGCCTCGGGCGCGTTCCGGGGGCGAGCAGGATCACGTCGACGCGGATATCGTCGCCGGGGTTGGCATAGCGCGGCATCAGCGCCTCCGCCGCTGCCGCGACGCGCGCCAGCCGCCGCTCATCGATCGCGAAATCGAGCTCGGCCGCGGTCTTGCGCATCTTCACCTCGACGAACGCCACGAGGTTGCCTCGCCGAGCCACCAGATCGACCTCGCCCGCCGGCGTGCGCACGCGCCGGTCGAGGATGCGCCAACCCTTGAGCCGTAGCCACCACGCGGCCAGCCGCTCGCCGCGCCGGCCCGAGGCTTCGGCGAGGCGGCGGTCGCCGGCGCTGCGCGCTTTCACGCCTTCATCTCCAGTGCCCGCGCGTAGAGCGCCTTGCGATCGAGGCCGAGTCGCTTCGCCACCTCGCCCGCGGCCTTGGAGGCGGGGAGACGCGTCAGTGCCTCGGCGAGCGCGGCATCGGCGTCGGCCTCGCTCGCTGGTGCAGGCGCGCCGGGCGGTGCCACCACCACCACGATCTCGCCCTTGGGCGGCGCGTCGGCGTAGCGCGCGGCGAGCTCGGCAAGCGTCCCCGTCACCGCCTCCTCGAACCGCTTGGTGATCTCGCGCGTCACCGCCGCGTCGCGCTCGCCGAGCCCCTCGGCGAGCGCGCGCAGGCTTGCGCCGAGCCGCGGCCCCGATTCGTAGAACACCAAGGTCGCGCGCACCCCCGCCACCTCCGCGATCGCCTCGGCCCGGGCCTTTTCCTTCGCCGGCAGGAAGCCCGCGAACAGGAACCGGTCGGTCGGCAAGCCCGCGAGCGTCAGCGCCGCCACCGCCGCGCACGGCCCCGGGATCGTCGTCACCCCATGCCCCGCCGCGCGCGCGTCGCGCACCAGCTTGTATCCGGGATCGGAGATCAGCGGCGTCCCCGCGTCCGATACCAGTGCCACCGCCTCGCTTGCCATCCGCGCGACCAGTCCGGGCCGCACGCCTTCGGCATTGTGGTCGTGATACGGCATCATCGGCCGCTTGACGCCGATATGGCGGAGCAACGTGGCCGTCACGCGGCTGTCCTCGACCGCGATCACGTCGGCGTGCGACAAAATCTCCACAGCGCGCGGCGAAAGATCGCCGAGATTGCCGATCGGGGTTGCGACGATATAGAGGCCGGGCGAGAGTATTGTGTTCATGCGAGGAGCAGTCATGGCAGAGGCGATGGTCAAACCGCAACGGGGCCGTTTGCTCCTCAGATCGCTGGCGATCGTCGCGGCCTCGCTGCTCGCGGGCTGCCAGACGCTGGTGCCCAAGGGTGCGCCGCCGCCCGTCACGCGACCCACCGCGCCCCCGCCGACGACGCAGCCTGCGCCGGTGGAGGAGGGCATCCCGACCGATACGACACGCAACCGCGTCGCGCTGCTGGTGCCGCTTTCGGGGCCGAATGCCGGGGTCGGCCAGTCGATCGCCAACGCGACGATGATGGCGCTGCTCGATTCGAAGAGCGAGCGCGTGCGCATCACCAATTACGACACGAGCAAGGGCGCGGCCTTCGCCGCGCGCGAGGCGCTCGCCGACGGCAACAAGCTGATCCTCGGGCCTCTCCTGTCGGAAAACGTCAAAATCGTCGCACCGCTCGCGCATGCCGAGGACGTGCCCGTCATCACCTTCTCCAACGACATTTCGGTCGCGGGCAACGGCACCTATGTGCTCGGCTATTCGCCCGCCCAGTCGATCGACCGGGTCGTGGACTACGCGCACGAGCATGGCGTCACGCACTATGCCGGGCTGATCCCGCTCGGCCTCTACGGCCAGCGTGCCTCGACCGCCTTCCTGCGCGCGGTCGAAGATGCGGGCGGCGAGGTCGTGACCTTGCAGACCTACGACCGCACTAGGAGCGGCCTTTCGGGCGCGATCACCCGCATCATGCGCAATGGTCCGTATGAGGCGATCCTGATCGCCGATACGGGCGAGACCGCGGCGGCCGCCGCGCCGCTCGTCCGCAAGGACGGCGGCACCGCACGCATCCTCGGCACCGAATTGTGGAACACCGAACCCTCGCTCGCGTCGAATCGAGCCTTGAGCGGCGCGTGGTTCGCGAGCGTGTCGGACGATCTCTACCGGCAATATGCCGCCAAATACCGGGCGCGCTTCGGCTCGGCGCCGTATCGCCTGTCGAGCCTCGGCTATGATGTCGTGCTGCTGGCGGTGCGAATCGCGCGCGACTGGAAGCCGGGGAGCGACTTCCCCGAGGCGCGGCTGCGCGACGATGGCGGCTTTGCGGGACTCGACGGCGCATTTCGATTCGGCCGCGACGGCGTCGCCCAGCGCGCGCTCGAGGTGCAGGAGATCAGGAACGGCAGCACCGTAACGGTGTCGCCCGCGCCGCGCTCGTTCGGGAATTGAAGGCCTGGGCTCCCGCGAAGGCGGGAGCCCGGGCCTGCAAGCGTTCTCTGGGTTCCCGCCTGCGGGGACACTGGTGGATGCTATGCCCGCACCAGTGTCGGCAAGATTGCGTCCAACAGCAGCATTCCGCTTCCAGTGACGCGCAGCCGCGGGCCCGCGCGCTCTATTAATCCTTCGTTCTGAAGCCGCGCCGCAGCCTTGGCGTCGACCAGCGCTTCCTCGGTCACCTCGCCCAGCGCCGCAACCCGGCTGAGGTCGATCCCCTCGTCCAACCGCAGCCCCATCAACAGCGCTTCGATCGCGCGCGTGCGGGGGGCGAGCGGCTCCTCGGCTTCGATCCCGTGTCCGTTGCGTTCCAACGCCGCGAGCCAGTTCTCGGGCTTGCGGCGGCGGAACGTCGCGACCCCGCCGCGCCGCCCATGCGCGCCGGGGCCGATCCCGACATAGTCGCCATACCGCCAATAGGTGAGGTTGTGCCGGCTCTCCGCCCCCGGCCGCGCGTGGTTCGAAACTTCATAGGCCGGTAGTCCCGCCGCCGCCGCCATCGCGCGCGTCGCCTCGAACAGGTCGGCGGCGGCATCGGCATCGGGAATCGTGAGCCGTCCCGCTGCCGCCTCGGTCGCGAACCGCGTGCCCGGCTCGATCGTGAGCTGGTAAAGCGACAGATGCTCGGTCCCGAAGCCGAGCGCACGGCCGAGCTCGGCCTCCCAGGCGGCGAGCGTCTGGCCCGGCCGCGCATAGATGAGGTCGAACGACACGCGCCCGAACGCCCGCTGCGCGGTGGCAAGCGCATCCAGCCCCTCCGCGACATCATGCGCGCGCCCCAGGAAACGCAACGCGTCGTTGTCGAGCGCCTGGAGGCCGAGCGAGACGCGGTTGACCCCCGCCGCCGCGAGGTCGGCGAAGCGCGCCGCCTCGACCGACGAGGGGTTCGCCTCGAGCGTGATCTCGATATCGGACGCAAAGCCCCATGCGCGCTCGGCCGCGTCGAGCACCGCCGCGACCGTTTCGGGCGGCATCAGCGAGGGCGTGCCGCCCCCGAAGAAGATCGAACCCAGCGGCCCGGTGGTGCGCTCCGCCTCATGAGCAAGCTCGGCGAGCAGCGACCGCCGCCACACGTCCTGGTCGACCGACTCGCGAACATGGCTGTTGAAGTCGCAATAGGGGCATTTGGAGACGCAGAACGGCCAATGGACGTAGAGCGCGAGGGGTGTTGGGCTGGCGTTCATGGCGGCGGCGATATGGCGAGTAGCGCCTGGTAAGGAAAGCGATGAAAGCACTGCTCGTCCCGTTCGCGCTCGCCGCCTGCGTCCCCGCCGGGCCGCAGCGTGTCGTCGAGCCGAGGCCGAGCGCCGCCCCCGCCCCGCGCGGCGAGGCCCTGCTGCGCGCGACCATGCTGCGCGGTCACAATGCCGCACGGGCCGATCTCGGGCTGCCGCCGCTCGTCTGGAGCGACGCCCTCGCCGCCGACGCGCTTGCCTATGCCGGGGAGCTCGCGCGCACGGGCCGGTTCGAGCATGCCGATCAGCCGCCGGGGCCGGGCCGCGAGGGCGAGACTCTGTGGATCGGCACGCGCGAGGCGTATCGCTATGACGAGATGGTCGGCCATTGGGTCGCGGAGCGGCGGTTCTTCGTGAACGGCATCACGCCCGATTTCAGTACCACGGGCGATTATCACGACGCGGTTCACTACGCGCAGGTCGTCTGGCGCAACACGCGTCGGGTCGGCTGTGCGACAGCGAGCAATGCGCGCGACGACGTCCTCGTCTGCCGCTACGATCCGCCGGGCAATGTGGTGGGCCAGCGCGCGTATTGAGGCTTTCCGTGACGATTGGCGTCCCGTTCTTCTCTCTTCGTCATGCCGGACTTGTTCCGGCATCCACTCATCCACTTGCGTGGTTGAGGCTCGGTCCGCTCCGGAACAAGTCCGGGGTGCGGGAAGGGATGCAAATGTCTCCGAAGCAAGCAGTATGCGTCAGAGCACCGCCGCCACGAGCTGTCGGAAGGCGTCGGCGCGGTGGCTGATCGCGTGCTTTCCGGCCGGGTCCATCTCGCCGAATGTCTGATCGCCGCCGTCGGGCAGGAACACCGGATCGTAACCGAACCCCCGGTCACCGCGCGGCGGCCAGACGAGCGTGCCGTCGACGCGGCCCTCGAACCATTCGATGTGCCCGTCGGGCCAGGCGAGCGCCAATGCGCAGACGAAATGCGCGTTGCGGCTGGCGTTGGGGCCCTTGGTGCCGAGGTTCATCTCGACGCGGCGCATCGCCTCGTTGAAATCACGGCTTTCTCCGGCCCAGCGTGCCGAAAAGATACCGGGTTCGCCGTCGAGCGCCTCGACGCACAGTCCGCTGTCGTCGGCGAGCGCGGGGAGGCCCGAAAGATCGGCCGCCTGCCGCGCCTTCAGCTCGGCATTGGCGACGAAGGTGGTGCCCGTCTCCTCGGGCTCGGGCAGGCCGAGGTCGCCGGCCGAAACGGGCTCGATGCCATGGGGGCCGAGCAGTTCGGCGATCTCGCGCACCTTGCCCGCATTGTGGCTGGCGATGACGAGCCGGCCGGGCGCGAGCTTGCGGATCGCCTGTGGCTCCTTGCCCTCGCCGCTCATGCCGCGACCGCCTTTTCCTGCGCGCGGAAGATCTCGGTGCAGCCCATCCGCGCGAGGCGGAGCAGCCGGAGCAGCGCTTCCTCGTCATAGGTCGCCTTTTCGGCGGTCGCCTGCGCCTCGGCGATGTGGCCGTTTTCGAGCAGGACGAAATTGGCGTCGGCATCGGCGGCCGAATCCTCGTCGTAATCGAGGTCGAGCACGGGCGTCCCCTGGTAGATGCCGCAAGAGACCGCGGCGACCTTCTGCCGGATCGGATCGGCCGTCAGCTTGCCGTCCTTGAGCAGCCCGTCGACCGCGAGCCGCAAAGCCACCCACGCGCCCGAGATCGCGGCGGTGCGCGTGCCGCCGTCGGCCTGGAGCACGTCGCAATCGAGCGTGATCTGGCGCTCGCCGAGCAATTTGAGGTCGGTGACGGCGCGCAAGCTCCGCCCGATCAGGCGCTGGATTTCCTGCGTCCGGCCCGATTGCTTGCCCTTGGCCGCCTCGCGGTTGCCGCGGGTGTGCGTCGCGCGCGGGAGCATGCCGTATTCGGCCGTCACCCAGCCCTCGCCCTTGCCGCGCAGCCACGGCGGCAGCCGCTCCTCGACGCTCGCGGTCACCAGCACGCGCGTGTCGCCGAAGCCGATCAGCACCGATCCTTCCGCATGCCGGGTGAAGTGCGGTTCGATCGTCACGGGTCGCATCTGGTCGGGGGCGCGGCCGGAGGGGCGCATGCGGGTCTCCTCAAGTGTGTCGGTCTAGGCACCTAGACGTGCCGGACCCGACACGCCAGTCTTGGAGTTGGGAACGCACGAGAGGACGAAGGAGGATCACGATGCGTTCGATAGGGATGACGATAGCCGCGGCGGCGGCGCTCGGCGGCTGTGCGATGGACGGCGCAACCCCGACCAATGTGGGCACGCCGATGCCGGTCGAAAGCACGGCGATTACCTACGAAACGCACCCGTGCTTCGGCGCGTGCCCTGTCTATTCGGTGACGGTGACGCCCGACGGGCGGGGGACGTTCACCGGCACGCGCTTCACCGCCGTGACCGGTGAACGCAGCTTCACGCTGACGCCCGCCGCCTATCGCACCTTCGCGGATACGCTCGCACCCTACCGCCCCGAGGGCGGCGAGGTGCGCTACGAGATGGGATCGGAAACGTGCGGCGCGGCGATCACCGACCAGCCGAGCGTCGACGTCACCTGGACGGGCGAGACCGGCGCGAGCCAGCAGCTCTATTTCTATTACGGCTGCGCGCGCGATAACCGGGCGCTTGCCGATGCGCTGCGATCGGCGCCCGACGCGCTGCCGATCGGCGAGATGATCGGCAAGCGTTGAGCGGCGCGACGCGGAGCCCTAAATGACCGGCATGCCCGTCCCACCCATCGCCGAATTGAACGATCGCGCGCGCGACGTCTTCAGGACGGTCGTCGAGGCATATCTCGATTCGGGCGCGCCGGTGGGGTCGCGGACGATCTCGCGCATGTCGCGGCTCAACCTGTCGCCCGCCTCGATCCGGGGCGTGATGCAGGATCTGGAGGAATTGGGCTTGCTCGCTGCCCCGCATACCAGCGCGGGGCGGATGCCCACCGACACGGGGCTTCGCCTGTTCGTCGACGGGATGATGCAGGCGCTGGAGCCGAGCGCGGAGGAGCGCGCCGCGATCGAGGCGCGGATCGAGCGCGGCGGCGGCCCGATCGAGGAGGCGCTCGCGGCGACGACGGCGGCGCTGTCGGGCCTGTCTGCCTGCGCGGGATTGGTGTTCGTGCCCAAGCGCGAGCTCGTGCTGCGCCAGATCGCCTTCGTGCCGCTCGCGCCCGACCAGGCGATGGCGGTGCTCGTCAGCGAGGACGGATCGGTCGAAAACCGGGTGATCGATCTGCCGCCCGGGGTCGGCCCCGCGGCGCTCGTGCAGGCGGGCAATTATATGAGCGCGATGCTCTCCGGCCTCACGCTCGGCGAGGCGCGCGCGCGGGTCGGGCGCGAGATCGCCGCCGAACGCGCCGCGCTCGACGCCGCCGCGCGCACGCTGATCGAACGCGGCCTCGCCATCTGGAGCGAGGACGGCGAGCGCCGCCCGGTGCTGATCGTGCGCGGACAGGGGCGCCTGATCGACGCCGCGGCGGCGGCCGATCTCGAGCGCGTGCGCGACCTGCTCGACGATCTCGACGGCAAGCAGGAGATCGCCCGCCTGCTCGACAGCGCGCGCGAGGGCGACGCGACGCGCATCTTCATCGGAGCCGAAAACACCCTCTTTGCGTTGTCGGGCTCGTCGGTGATCGCCAAGCCCTTCCACGGTGCCGACGGACGGGTGGTCGGCGTGGTCGGCGTGATCGGGCCGACCCGGTTGAACTATGCGCGGGTTGTGCCAATGGTGGATTTTACCGCGGCGACGCTCGCAAGGTTGATGACGTGAGAACGGTGCCGGCCCGCTCCCCCATCCGGCCTCCCATAGAATATTGTCGTTGGGAGGCCGGATGGGGGAGCGGGCCGGCGCTGCAACAAACGAAGAGAAAACCATGATCGAAGAAGAAAAGACCGCAACGGCCGAGGCCGAGGACCTGCGCGAGGAAACCGCCGGCGAGGCGCCCGAGGTTGCCGAGCATGACCGCGTCGCCGAGCTTGAGAAGGAGCTGGCGGATGCCAGGCAGGCCGCGCTCTATGCGCAGGCCGAGGTGCAGAACGTCCGTCGCCGCGCCGAGAAGGAGGCCGCCGATGCGCGCGCTTATGCCGCGACCGGCTTCGCGCGCGACATCCTGTCGGTATCGGACAATTTGACGCGCGGGCTCGCCGCGATCCCCGAGGAATTGCGGTCCGACGAACGGCTCAAGGGATTAGTGGCCGGCATCGAAGCGACCGGACGCGAGCTCGAAACGGTGTTTCAGCGCCACGGCATCACCCGCATCACCACAACCGGCGAGACGCTCGATCCCAACCGGCATCAGGCGATGCTCGAAATCCCCACCGCCGATGCGGCGCCGGGGACGATCGTGCAGGAAATGCAAACCGGCTACATGATCCGCGACCGCCTGTTGCGGCCGGCTTTGGTGGGGGTGGCGAAGAAGACGGAGTAGGCATTGCTATAATTCGTTTCCCCGGCGAAAGCCGGGGTCCAGTATCGGCGCAGCGGATTGTTGAGTGCTGCGCTCCAAAATTGCGAGCCTCCCAACTGGACCCCTCCGCCGGGGAAGTGTCACTTTTTCTGGTGCCTCACAGCATCTGCCGCTCGGTCTCGTTGCGGTGCTTTTTGAGGTATTTCATGAACGGCGTGCCGCCGGTGCCGACCTTCGGGTCGTTGCCGGCGTTGGTCGAGGCCTGGTTGGCGATGTAGGTCGCGGCGAACTTGAGGTGCATCGTGCGGAACTCGGCGACCGCCTGGATCGCCGCGTTGAACGCATCTTTGAGCGAGCCGCCGGTTTCGCGCGCAAAGCCGCGCAAGGTGCTCGCCGCGGCGAGGTCGTCGATGAAGGCGCGGTGGCGGGGCAGGCGGTAGCGGTGGAGGTCCTCGAGGAACGCGCGCAGCTCGTCGCGTTGGTGGGTGACGCCGAACAGCGCGTCCATCGCAGGCACGATCGAGCTTTGCGAGCCCGTCTGCCCGCGCATCGCGATCGGGCGGTCGGCGAAGCGGCCGACGCCCTCGTACACCATACCTTGCGGAATTGCGGGGTTGTCCTGCCAGCCGTTGAGGTAGGGCCGGATACGATTGAAATAGAAATGCGGATCGCAGCGATCGGTCATGCGGTCGAAGATGCCGCAGATCGCGCGCCACACCATCGCCAGATCATGAAGCATCGCCTCGGCCGCGAACGCGTCGCGGGTCTCGGCCGCGCGCGCCAGCTCGACCGCCAGGTCGAGCGCGGGGCCGGCCGCCGCCTCGATCGCGACGTGGGTGAGCACGAACCCGGCTTCGTCCGATCCGCCCGCGAAATGCTGGTGCATCGCGAGATTTTCGAACACGATCGGTCCAGTCTTGTCGATGCGGACCCAGTTGTCGAGCACATAGCCCGCATAGTTCATCACCGGCGGCACGCCGAGCGCATCGGCGATGGCGACGAAGGGGATGGCGAGGTTCGCCGGCAAGCGATGCGCCGGGTCCCCTTCGCCCCAGACATAGGCCTGCGTCAGGAACGAATAGCGCACCATCGCGGCGATCAGCTCGGCCTCTCCCGCCTGCGCCAGGAACGAGTCCATCTCGGGCACCGGCAGCTTGTCGAGCCAATGGCGCACGCGACCGGTGGTGAGAAGATCGGGAAGGATCGTAGCCGCCGCCTCGATCTCGGCAAAATCCGCAGGCAGCATCACCTCGTCGATCTCGCGCTGTGACAAGAAGCCGCGATCGGCCGAAAGGCCGTAATGGCTGAGATCGTGGAGAACCGTGCCGGTCGTCTGATGGACGTCTGTCATGGTTCCCGCTCTATCGCTTCGGGGCGACGGCTGCCAAGCGGCGCGCGCATTGTGCGTCAGGCCGATTCACGTGTGCGGCAAGTCGCGTTCCATTCGGTGCGGACCTCCGGATCCGCTTCCCCGGTGCAGCGCGCCGCTTCGGCTTCGCAGCGAACCGGATCGAGCCGCGACAGCGCCCACACCGCCGCGCCCCGCACCACCGGCGCGGGATCGTCGAGCAGCGCCGCCACGGCGTCGACAAGCCCCGCCTCGCCGCTGTTGCCGGCGGCGATCAGCGCGTTGCGCGCCATCCGGTCGCGTCCGATCCGCTTGATGGGGGAGCCGGAGAAGACCTGCCGGAAGCCCGCATCATCGAGCGCGAGCAGGTCGGCGAGGCGCGGGGCCGTCAGCTCGGCGCGCGGCGCGAAGGCGAGGTTGGCGTGCGCGGCGTCGGCGAACTTGTTCCAGGGGCAGACCGCGAGGCAATCGTCGCAGCCGTAGATGCGGTTGCCGATGCCGACGCGCAGCTCGGCGGGGATCGGGCCTTTGTGCTCGATGGTGAGATAGGAAATGCAGCGCCGCGCATCGAGCTGGTAGGGTGCCGGGAAGGCGGCGGTCGGGCACGCTCGCTGGCAGGCGTCGCACGATCCGCAGGTGGCGCGGCCGGGCGCGTCGGGCGCGAGATCGAGCGCGGTGTAGATCGCGCCCAAGAAAAGCCAGCTTCCGTGGGCGCGGCTGACGAGATTGGTGTGCTTGCCCTGCCAGCCGAGCCCGGCGGCGGCGGCGAGCGGCTTTTCCATCACGGGCGCGGTATCGACGAAAACCTTGAGATCGGTGCCGGGCGCCTCCGCCACCATCCACCGCGCAAGCGCCTTCAGCTTGCGCTTGACCAGATCGTGATAGTCGCTGCCCTGCGCATAGACCGAGATACGGCCGACA
The DNA here is from genome assembly GCA_946479505.1 of uncultured Sphingomonadaceae bacterium. The sequence goes on along the minus strand of CAMLGC010000036.1, from coordinate 3,439 downwards.
TCCCCCGCGCCGGCCAGCGCCAGCGGATCGGCGGCGGGCGCGTAGCTCATGCCGAGCGCCACCACCGATCGAACCTCGGGCCACAGCCTCTGCGGCGAGGCGCGGTGGTGCGCGCGCTCCTCCATCCAGATCATGCTGCCGTGCCGCCCCTCGGCGAGCCATTGGCGCAGCCGTTCGCCCGCCGCGGGCGCGGCATCGGCACGCGCGATCCCGCACGCAACGAAGCCCTCGGCGCGCGCTTGCGCCTTGAGGCGTTCCTCGAACGGCTTGTCCTCGGCCATGCGCAGCCGCTACCACGGCTGGATAACGAAGAGCAGCCTGTTCGTGCTGCGAATGGCGCAACGGGGGTCGCATGACGGAAGAGCGGGCGCTCAGCGCCACCGGGCTCGTCAAGAAGTTCGGCGGTCGGCGGGTCGTCGACGGGGTCGATATCGCCGTGCCCAAGGGCTCGGTCTATGGCGTGCTCGGGCCCAACGGCGCGGGCAAGACGACCACCTTGCGCATGCTGCTCGGCATCATCGAACCCGACGAGGGCGAGCGCGTGCTGCTCGGCTGTCGCCGCCCGCGCGAGGCGAGCGACCGCGTCGGCTATCTGCCCGAGGAGCGCGGCCTCTATCCGGCGATGAAGGCCGCCGAGGCGGTCGCCTTCATGGGCGCGCTGCGCGGCCTCGACCTCAAGACCGGCCGAAAGCGCGCGCGCGAGATGCTCGCCGATGCCGGAATGGCGGATGCCGCGGACGAGAAGATCCGCAAGCTCTCGAAGGGGATGGCGCAGCTCGTGCAGCTCTTGGGCGCGGTCGTCCACCGGCCAGAGCTGCTCGTGCTCGACGAGCCCTTTTCGGGGCTCGACCCGGTCAACCAGGAGAAGCTTGAGAAGCTGATCCTCGCCGAGCGTGACCGCGGCGCGACGATCCTCTTTTCGACGCACGTCATGGCGCATGCCGAACGGCTGTGCGATCGGCTCGCGATCATCGCGGGCGGCAAGCGTCGCTTCGAGGGCACGGTCGCCGAGGCGCGCGGCATGCTTCCCTTGCGGGTTCATTATACGCCGCACCATGCGGGCGCGGGGCTTGCCGCGTTGCTCCCGCCCGATGCCGAGCCGGAGAGTGGCGGCTGGGCCTTCACCATGCCCGACGACGGAATCGAGGCGCTGCTCGTTCGTCTGATCGACGCCGGCCACGGCATTTCGGGGCTCTCCATCGAGCGCCCGAGCCTGCACGACGCGTTCGTTCGCATCGTCGGCCCCCAGGCGCTGGAGACCGCCCCATGAACCGCAACGTCCGCCAGACGCTCACCATCGCGCGGCGCGATTTCATCGCGACCGTGTTCACGCCGACCTTCCTCATCTTCCTGCTCGCACCGCTCATCATGGCCTCGTTCGGCGCGATCGGCGGGCTGGGCGCCGCGACGATGGCGGACGGCTCGGCCGATCGGACGCGGATCGTCGCGATCGTTCCCGCCGAGGTGGCGCCGACCGTCGCGCGGGTGGACAAGACGCTGCGCACCGTTTTCCGCACACCCGAGGCGCCGCCCGAGCTGCGCATCGACGCGCCCGCCGCCGACCCGGCCGCGCAGGCGCGCGCGATGTTCGACGACAAGACGATCGAAGCTTCGGCGGTGCTCTACGGCCCGCTCGATCATCCGACGATCCTTTACGGACCCCAAGGCGAGCGCACCGCCGATTATATGGCGGTGCTCGCCGAGCAGACGCTGCGCGCCGGCGCTGCTGGTGGAACGGCGCTCAGCACGCCGATCAAGGAGCAGGTGGCGCGCGAGGTCACGTCGATTTCGGGCCAGCATCAGGCGGCGTTCTTCACCGTCTTCGGCATCTTCCTGCTCACCGTGCTGCTCGCGGGCCAGGCGGTCGGCACGATGGCCGAGGAGCGGTCGAACAAGGTGATCGAGGTGCTCGCCGCCGCGGTGCCGCTCGAATCGGTGTTCGTCGGCAAGCTGATCGGGATGTTCGGCGTAGCGATCGTGTTCGTCGCCTTCTGGGGCACGATCATCGCGCAGATCGGCACCTTCCTGCCCGCCGACATGGTGCAGGCGTTCGCAGACGTCGGCCCGGCGGTGGGTTTCCCCGTCTTCCTTTTGCTCTTCTTCGCCTATTTCACGATGGCCTACATGCTCCTGGGCGCGGTGTTCCTCGGCGTCGGCGCGCAGGCCTCGACGATCCGCGAAATTCAGATGCTGTCGCTGCCGATCACGATCCTCCAGGTCGCGATGTTCGGCTGGGCCTCGGCCGCGGCCTCAAACCCGGGAACCTGGGTCGCGACCGCGGCGGAGGTCTTCCCGCTCTCCTCGCCCTTCGCAATGGCGGCGCATGCGGCCAATTACCCGCAGCTCTGGCCGCATTTCCTCGCACTCGCATGGCAGATCCTGTGGGTGTCGATCGTGATCTGGCTCAGCGCGGGCTGGTTTCGGCGCGGCGTGCTGCAATCGGGTGGCGGCAAGCGCGGCTGGAAGATGCTCTTCGATCGCCGCTGAGCGCCCCGTTCATCGCATCGACTATTGACATAAATGTCAGTTAGCGGTGTGTTGTCTCGGCAAGGGAGAGGCATGATGGCGACTCTGGCCGAGGAACCGCTCGCGACCGTCGATCCGCTCGATGTGAGCCGCGCCGAGCTCTACGGCGACGACACGTGGCACGAGCCCTTCCGCACCCTGCGCGCCACCGCGCCGATCCACTATACGCCAGCGTCGGAGTTCGGCCCCTATTGGTCGATCGCGACCTACAAGCCGATCGTCCACGTCGAATCGCTGCCCGAAATCTTCTCGTCGGAGGCCGGCGGGATCACAATCGCCGATTTCCTCCCCGAATCGGACGTGAAGATGCCGATGTTCATCGCGCGCGACCGGCCGGTCCACACCGCGCAGCGCCGCACCGTCGCGCCCGCCTTCACGCCGTCGGAAATGGTGCGCATGTCGGATGACATTCGTCGGCGCACCGCCGAGGTGCTCGATTCGCTCCCCTGGGGCGAGGAGTTCGATTGGGTCGACAAGGTCTCGATCGAACTCACCACGCAGATGCTCGCGATCCTGTTCGACTTTCCCTGGGAAGATCGGCGCAAGCTCACCTTCTGGTCCGACTGGGCTGGCGACATCGAGCTTGTGAAGACCGAGGAGCTGAGAAAGCAGCGGCTCGAATATATGTTCGAATGCGGCGCCTATTTCCAGAACCTGTGGAACCAGAAGATCGACAAGGAGCCGACGCCCGACCTCATCTCGATGATGATCCATTCGGACGCGATGGCGCACATGGATCAGTACGAATTCATCGGGAACCTCATCCTGCTCATCGTCGGTGGCAACGACACGACGCGCAACTCGATGTCGGCCCTCGCCTACGGCCTCAACCAATTCCCCGACGAGCGCGCGAAGCTCGAGGGCGATCCGGCGCTGATCGCCAACGCGACGCAGGAGATCATCCGCTGGCAGA
>CAMLGC010000035.1 GCA_946479505.1 uncultured Sphingomonadaceae bacterium | reverse complement strand
GCCTGCCGACCATTTTCCTGAAGGCCGCAAAGGCAGTGGGGAGGGACCAATGATCCGATTTCGCATTACTATCGGCCGAGTGCGTCAATCCCTTGTGTCCCCGCGAAGGCGGGGACCCAGTCTGGGCTCCCGCCTTCGCGGGAGCACAACCGCGACGTGGGCGCTTGCAGGCGCAATGCTTGCCTTGGCAACCGTGGCATCCGCGCAGCAGCCCCAGCCCCAGCCCCAACCGCAAGCGCAGGTCTTGCCTCCGCCCGCCAGCTCGCCGCTCCCCATCACGCAGGCATTGTTCGATTCGTACGTCCGCACCGACAAGATGCCCGGCATCGCCGGCGCGTTCGGGGTCGGTGATCGGCCGACCGTCTTCGTGTCGGCAGGCCGCATCGCCGACGATCCGAGCGCCGCGCCCGCCGGCCCCGACAGCCTGTGGCGCGTCTATTCGATGACCAAGCCGATCACCGCGATGGCCGCGATGATCCTGATCGAGGAGGGCAAGCTCGGCCTCGACCAGCCGATCAGCGACTTCTTCCCCGGCTTCGCGCACATGAAGGTGCTGGTCGATCCCGACACCAGCCTCGAAAGCCGCCCCGCCGGGCGCCAGATCACCGTCCGCAACCTGCTCACCCACACCGCAGGGCTCGGCTATACGGTGGTGACGACCGGCCCGTTGCTCAAGGAATATGAGCGGCTCGGCCTCATCCCCGGAGAGGTCAACCGCGCGGTCGAAGCCAAGGCCCGCCCCGCACGCCCCGAAACGCTCGAAGAATTCGCGCGCCGCGTCGCCACGCTCCCGCTGATCGCCGAACCCGGCACCAAATGGAGCTACTCGATCGCCCTCGACGTGCTCGGCGCGGTCATCGAGAAGGCGAGCGGGATGCCGTTCGACACCTTCGTCCAACACCGCATCTTCGATCCGCTTAAGATGAGATCGAGCTACTGGAGCGTGCCCGCGAGCGAGGCCGATCGCCTCGCCACCAACTACGTCTTCGTCGGTGACGCGCGCACCCCGCTCGATCCCGCCGCGACCTCGGTCTATCTCGATCCGCCGAGCTTTCCCTATGGCGGCGCCGGGCTCGTCATGTCGGCACGCGATTACGATCGCTTCCTCCACATGCTCCAGGATGGCGGCAGCCTCGACGGCGCGCGCATCATGAAACCCGAGACGGTCGCGCTCGCCATGTCCAACCTGCTCCCCGAAGGGGTCACCTTCGAAGGCATCGGCGGTGCCACCGGGGGCACCACCGGCGGCACCGAAGCCGCCGTCCCGATGGGCTACGGCGCGGGCGGCTCGGTCTATCTCGCCGACAGGCCCGGCGGCGCCTCGAAGGGCACCTATGGCTGGGGCGGCGCCGCGGGCACGATCGCGTGGGTCGATCCGGTGCGGCACATGCGCGGCACGATCATGGTCAACTATTTCCCCGCCGACAAATGGCCGCTGCGCGAGCAGGTGCCCGCCGCGCTCGTCAAGGATTTCACGCGCAGCCAATGATCCGCCCCGGCTTCACCGGCGGGATGCTCGATCGCGCCGATGCTCTGCGACAGGATGCCGAGGCGCTCGCCCGCGCGGCTGCCGATCCGCGCGCGCGGCTGCTCAAGCTTGTCGAGTGCGAACCCGAGGTTGCGGACGGCCGTCTCGGCTGGACCTCGCTTGCCGACGCACCTGAAGGCGCCGACCTCATCCTGCTCGGTCTCGACGACGAGATCCCCCATTTCGCCGCGCACGTTCCCGGCACGCGCGTGCCCTCGCAGCGCTCGGCCGCGCTGCTTCAGGCGCTCGCCGCGCTCCGCCCCGGCGAGGCCGCGACCTATGCCGCCGCGCGCAGCGTGATCGACTGGCACGCGCGCCACAATTTCTGCGCCAATTGCGCCGCCCCCACCACGCCCTTCCGCGCCGGCTGGGCGCGCGCCTGCCCCGATTGCGGGGCCGAGCATTTCCCGCGCGTCGATCCCGTCGTCATCATGATCGCCGAGCATCGGGGCCGCGCGCTCCTCGGCCGCGGCCGCACCTGGCCACCGGGCCGCTATTCGGCGCTCGCCGGTTTCCTAGAGCCCGGCGAATCGATCGAGGAAGCCGTCGCGCGCGAGATCGCCGAGGAAGCGGGCGTGCGCGTCACCAACGTCCGCTATGTCGCGAGCCAGCCCTGGCCGTTCCCGTCGTCGCTGATGATCGCCTGCATCGGCGAGGCGGAGGACGACACGATCACGCTCGACACGACCGAGTTGGAGGACGCGATCTGGGTCTCCCGCGCAGATGTCCGTGCGGTGCTCGCAGGCGGCGATGGACCGTTCCTCGCGCCGCCCCCCTACGCGATCGCGCACACGCTGCTGACGGAATGGGCGGAGGGATAGGCCACGCGACAGTCAATCCTCCCCTGTAAGGGGAGGGGGACCGTCCCCGCGAAGCGGGGATGGTGTAGGGGTATCCCCATCAGCGGTTACACCCCCTCCGTCAGCACTTCGTGCTGCCACCTCCCCTTACAGGGGAGGATCGCTACCAAGACTCTACGGCCGCGCCCGGGCCTGGCGGTAGGTTCCCAGCAGCCGCACCCACTTGGTCTGGAACCCCAGCTCCTCGAACGCCCGATCGACCGCCGGATCGCCCGGCTTGCCGACGATGTCGGCGTAGAATTCGGTCGCCGCAAAGCTCCCGCCGCGCTGATAGCTTTCGAGCTTGGTCATGTTGACGCCGTTGGTCGCGAACCCGCCCAACGCCTTGTAGAGCGCGGCGGGGATGTTCTTCACCTCGAAGATGAAGGTCGTCATGAATGGCCCGTCGCCGGTCAGCGGCGCGGCCTCGCGCGCCAGCGCGACGAAGCGCGTCGTGTTGTGCTCGGCGTCGGCAATGTCCCGCGCCAGCACGTCGAGCCCGTACATTTCCGCCGCGCCCGGCGGTGCCAAGGCGGCGATACGCGGATCGGCGAGTTCGGCGACCTTGGCGGCGGCCCCTGCGGTGTCGGGATAGGCGACCGGCTCGATCCCGTGCGCCTTGAGCCAGTGCCGGCACTGCCCCAGCGCCTGCGGGTGGCTCATCGCCTGTTTGACGTCCTCGCGCCCGCCAAGCCCCATCAGGGCATAGCGGATCGGCAGGAAATGCTCGGCGACGATCACCAGCCCCGATTCCGGGAGCAGGAAATGGATGTCGGCGACGCGCCCGTGGAGCGAATTCTCAATGGGGATCATCGCGCAGTCGGCGGTCCCCTCCTGCACCGCCTCGATCGCGTCGGCGAAGTCGAAACAGGGGACGGGCAGCGCATCCGGAAACGCTCGGATCGTCGCGACGTGCGAATTGGCGCCCGGCGCGCCCTGAAAGGCGACGGCACGCTCGGGTGCGCGCGCGGCATCCGCGATCATGTCCGCGACGAGCGCGCGGGCGGGGCTCGGGAAATTCTCCATGGCGAGGGGCGCGTAACGGGGGGAACGCGCGCGCGCAAGCGCGGCTTGCCTGCCCGCTATCGCCCGCTTAAAGGGAGGCGACTTTTCCTTTGCCGGCCGCGTCAACGGGGGGCCGACGTCTCGAGAGGGTTCGACGGATACGATGGACGATCGCAAGAACACGATTGCGGGCTGGGTGCTGGCCGGGTGCGGCGCCGCGCTGGCGCTGTCGATCCTGAGCGGAATGGCGTTTGAATCCGAACGCCCCGAAAAGATGGGCTATCCGATCGAGGGCGTCGAGGCCGAAGGCGGCGGGGGCGAAGCGGCGGTGGCGCCGATCGCCGTCCGGCTCGCGGCGGCCGATGCGATCCACGGCTCCGAAGTGTTCAAGAAATGCGCCGCGTGCCACACGATCAATCAGGGCGGCCCCAACGGCATCGGCCCGAACCTCTACGCCACGGTCGGCGAGGCGATCGCGACGGGCAAGGCCGGCTTCGCCTTCTCCGATGCGCTCAAGTCGGTCGGCGGCACCTGGACCTTCGAGGCGCTCGATGCGTGGCTCACGTCCCCACGCAAATTCGCCAACGGCACCAAGATGACCTTTGCGGGCCTCTCCGATCCGCAGGACCGCGCCGACGTGATTCTCTATTTGAACCAGCAGGGTGCGAACGTTCCGCTTCCCGCCGCCCCCGCACCGACACCCGAACCGGGCAATGTCGACGAGGCCGAGGCGAACGCGACCACCGGCGCCGGCACCGCGAACATCGCCAACGAGGCGACACCCGCCCCCGGCGCTCCGTCGGTCGATCCCAACGCCGCGAAACAGGCGAGCGAACAGCAGGACTGAGCGGCTCCGGACCCTAATCCCCGGCATTCCCGCGAAGGCGGGAATCCAGACTGGCTGACCTTGGTTATCGTGAACGACCGTCGTGCTTCTGGGTCCCCGCCTTCGCGGGGATCACGACTGGATTGGGCGAGAGGAGAGCGCGCCTATTTCTTCACCGCCTCGTGCGCCTTGGCGAAACCCTTGTGCTCCAGCGGCGCCTCGGGCTCGTCGCCCGCGGTCGGGTTGGCGCGCTTCTCGCTGCGGTCGCGGTAGAAATTGCGCACCACCTCCCAGCCCTCTTCCGCCGTCTCGACGAAGGTGAAGATGTCGAGGTCGCGCGGTGAAATCACGCCCTCCTCGCACAACGCCTCGAAATTCACGACGCGGTTCCAGAAGTCCCTGCCGTAGAGCAGCACCGGGATCGGGTCGATCTTGCCCGTCTGGATCAGCGTCAACAGCTCGAACAATTCGTCGAACGTTCCGAACCCGCCCGGAAACGCCGCGAGCGCGCGTGCGTGCAGCAGGAAGTGCATCTTCCTCAGCGCGAAATAGTGAAACTGCATGCTGAGTGCCGGCGTGACGTATTTGTTGGGCGCCTGCTCGTGCGGCAGCACGATGTTGAGCCCCACCGATTCCTCGCCCACGTCCGTCGCGCCGCGGTTCGCCGCCTCCATGATCGACGGCCCGCCGCCCGAGCACACCACGAACTGCCGCATCCCGTTCTCGTCGCGCGGGAAGCTGCTCGCGATCCGCGCCAGCTCGCGCGCCACCTCGTAATATTTGCTCTTGGCCGCCAGGCTTTCGGCGATCCTCTTGGCCTCCGCACCTTCGGCCGCGTCGATCATGACCTGCGCCATGTCGGGCGCGGGGATGCGCGCCGATCCGTAGAAGACGAAAGTCGAGCCGATATGCGCCTCGTCGAGCAGCAATTGCGGCTTGAGCAATTCGAGCTGGAATCGAACCGGGCGCAAATCCTCGCGCAGCAGGAAGTCCATGTCCTGGAATGCCAGCCGATAGGCGGGATGCTCGGTCTGCGGCGTGGAAACGCCGGTCTTGACGGTCTCCGCCTCCTGCTGCGCGGGGCGGAAGACGCGGGATGGAACTCGTGTATCGCTCATTTTTCGGGGCTCTAGCCGATTCGCGGGTCGCGTCAAAATCGGATTTCGCTCATCGACAGAAATCCGCGTCGTCGGCTTCGAGGTGGAAGTGATTGCGGTGCGCTTCGTTGTAATCGGGGCTCAGCACCGTGCCGAAACGCTTGCAGGCCGAGGCGTGGATCACCTCCATGAACCGGCGCACGCGCGGATCGGGCGAGTTCCAGTCGTCGAGCACACTGATCCGCCGCCCGTCTTCAAGGTCGAACGCGGCGACATCGACGGCATTCGCGATCGCGTGCCCCGACAGCCGGTTCGATACGCCCGCGCCGATCACGGTCCGACAGGCATAGGTGCCGAACGTCTCGATGCTTGTGAGTTTGCTGCCCAGGATTTGGTACGCGGCAGGCGCGACCGCACGGCGCGCCCAGGCCGAAAATGTCCGCGCCAGCCCGCAGCGCATCGCGCCCAGATTGCTCGTCGGCACGCCGATGTCGAGGAGCTGCACCGTCCCGACGGTCGAGCAGCCGCCTCCGCGCATCTGATCGGGGAGTGGCCGGAACGCAACGCCGATCCGCTTCAGGTCCGCATGGCACATCCGCGTCTCGCGTGCGGTCGGCAGGTTTTTCGCGGTCGAAGGCACGCGCGGCTCGTGCCCGCCACCGAAGATGCAGCCGGCAAGCAGCAGCGCGGCAAGAGGGGCAAGGCGCTTCACGGGCAGCACGCTAGGAGACGTATCGGCGAACAGCAACGTAGGGCGGCTGTTGCTCGATCCCTCGTTCGGCTAGAAACGCCGCGATGACCAGCCGTATCGACAGCCTGCCGCATCGGCGCCAGATCATCGATCGGCGCGCGCTCGCGGACGAGCTCGCCGCGCTCGACGCCGGCGATGCGGCGGGGCTGCGCCACGCGGCGACGACGCGGCTGAAGATCGCGCTCGAGGCGGGCCGCGCGACGATCCAGCAGCGGCTGATCGAGCACCCTACGCGCGGTCTCGAGGCGGCCGCCGCGCAGGCCTTTCTCACCGATCAGCTCCTGCGCCTGCTGTTCGATTTCGTGACGGTGCGCCTCCACCCCAATCCCAACCCCACTGCGGCCGAGCGGATCGCGCTGATCGGGGTCGGCGGCTACGGCCGCGGCGAGATGGCGCCCTATTCGGACGTCGATATCGGTTTTTTGACACCCTGGAAGCAGCCCGCCTGGGCCGAACAGGTGATCGAATCGATCCTCTATTCGCTCTGGGACCTGGGGCTCAAGGTCGGCCATTCGTCGCGATCGCTCGACGAGATGATGCGCCAGTCGCGCGCCGACATCACGGTGCGCACCGCGCTTCTCGAATCGCGCTACATCTGGGGCGACGCCGATCTCTACGACGAGGCCGCGCGCCGCTTCCGCGCCGAGGTGCAGGCCGACACGATCCGCGCATTCATCGCCGACAAGCTCGCCGAGCGCAACGCGCGCCACAAACGGATGGGCGACAGCCGTTATGTGGTCGAGCCCAACGTCAAGGAGGGAAAAGGGGGATTGCGCGATCTCCACACGCTCTTCTGGATCGGGAAGTACGCGTACAACGTTCGCACGGTCGCCGAGCTGGTCGAGGCGGGACTCCTGACCCGCGCCGAATATCGCCAGTTTCACCGCGCCGAGAATTTCCTCTGGGCGGTGCGCTGCCACCTCCATTCGATCGCGGGACGCCCCGAAGAGCGGCTCACCTTCGATACGCAGCGCGAGATCGCGGAGCGGATGCGCTATGCCGATCGGCCGGGGAAGGCACCGGTCGAGCGCTTCATGCAATTCTACTTCCTCCAGGCGAAGGCCGTGGGCGATCTCACTGGCCTTTTCCTTGCGCATCTCGACGAAAAGTTCGCCGCCCGCGGGCGCCGTTTCGGTCTGCCGCGGCTGAGGCGGCGGCCGAGCAAGCTCCACGGCTTCGTCCTCGATCGCGGCCGCCTCGCGATTCCGTCGGATGATTTCTTCGAGAAGGATCCCGTCCGCCTGATCGAGCTCTTCCAGCTCGCCGATCTCCACGAGCTCGAGATCCACCCGCTCGCGATGCGCGCCGCCGCGCGCGACGCCAAGCTCGTCGACGACATCCGCCGCACGCCGCACGCGAACGCCCTCTTCCTCGACGTGCTCACGTCTCCACGCGATCCCGAAACCGTGCTGCGCTGGATGAACGAGGCGGGCGTGTTCGGGCGCCTCGTGCCCGATTTCGGCCGCGTCGTCGCGCAGATGCAGTTCGACATGTACCATCACTACACCGTCGACGAGCATACGATCCGCGCGATCGGCCTCCTTTCCGAAATCGAGCACGGCGTGCTCAAGCCCGATCACCCGCTCTCGACCGGGATCATGAGGAACATCGTCGAATCCTCGCGGCGCGTGCTCTACGCCGCGGTGCTGCTCCACGACATCGCCAAGGGCCGCGGCGGCGACCATTCGGTGCTCGGCGCGGAGGTCGCCCGTCGACTATGCCCGCGCTTCGGCCTGACGCCTGCCGAGACCGAGACCGTCGCCTGGTTGGTCCGCCACCACCTCCTGATGTCGGCGACCGCCTTCAAGCGCGACCTCGCGGATTTCAAGACGATCCTCGATTTCTGCGATGTGGTGCAGAGCCCGGAACGGCTGCGGCTGCTGATCGTGCTGACGGTGGTGGACATCCGCGCGGTCGGCCCCGGCGTATGGAACGGCTGGAAGCGCCAGCTCCTCACCGATCTGTTCGACGGCGCCGAGGAGGTGCTCCGCCTCGGTCACAAGCACAAGGGCCGGAGCGAGCGGATCGCCGCCAAGCAGGCGGCGCTGGCGCAAGCGCTCGACTGGAACGATGCTGCTTTCGCGGCCTATGTGAAGCGCCTGCCCGAGCCCTATTGGATCGCCGAACCCGACGATGTGCTCGAACGCAACGCGCGCACCGTTGCGGCGGCCGGCGACACGTCGCTCGCGATCGCCGCGCAGGTCTATCCCGATCGCGGCGCGACCCTGGTGACGATCTACGCCACCGATCATCCCGGCCTCTTCTACCGTGCCGCGGGCGCGATCCATGTCGCCGGCGGTAACATCATCGACGCGCGCATCCACACCACGCGCGACGGCATGGCGCTCGACAATTTTCTGGTGCAGGACCCGTTCGGCCGCCCTTTCGATCATCCCGACCAGCTCGATCGCCTCAAGACCTCGATCGAGGACGCGCTCGCCAACCGCACCCGTCTTGCCGATCGTCTCAAGGCCAAGCCACTGCCGCGCACCCGCGCCGAGGCATTCGATATCGAGCCCAACGTCATCATCGACAACGCCGCGTCGAACCGCTTCACCGTGGTCGAGATCAACGCGCGCGATGGCCCGGCGCTGCTCCACCGCCTCGCCCACGCGCTGTTCCAGTCGAAGGTCACGCTCCATTCGGCGCATGTCGCCACCTATGGCGAGCGCGCGGTCGACACCTTCTATGTGACCGATCTCACCGGCGACAAGATCGCGGGACCGCAGCGCCTCAAGGCGCTCGAACGCCGCCTGCTCGACGCCGCGGCGGGCACGATGGATCGGAGCGAGGCGGCGTGATCGAACAGGCGCGCTCGTATCAGGAAACCTCCTTCAACGGCACACCGGGATCGGCGAGCTTCACCGGATCGGGGCGAGCGCCCGCGAGCACCAGCGCACGGCCCTGGACATAATCCTTGACCAGATTGACGCAATCGAGCGCGATCACGCGACCCTGCGCGAGATAGACGACCGAGAACCGCCGCGTACCGGGATGGCCGCGCACCAATGCCGTGTCGTGGCCGATCGAGAGCCCCACCGTCTGGAGCTTGAGATCGTACTGGTTCGACCAGAACCAGGGCACCGCATCATAATCGGCCGCCTCGCCCAGAATCGTATGCGCGGCGACGGTCGCCATGTCGTTGGCGTTCTGTACCGATTCGAGGCGGATGTCGGCGCCCCGCGCGAAGCGGTTGGCGTGGAGCGCGCAGTCGCCGATCGCGAAGACATCGGGCAGGCTCGTGCGGCATTGCGCGTCGACGCGGACGCCGTTGCCCCCCCGTGCGTCGGCGCCGAGCAATGGCGTGACCGCAGGGGCGATACCGATGCCGACGATCACGAGATCGGCCGCGATGCTTTCGCCGCCCGCGAGCCGAACGCCCGTGACGCGACCTTCTCCGTCGAGCCGTTCGACCGTCACACCCAGACGGATGTCGACGCCGTGCGCACGATGCTCGGCCTCGTAGAACCGCGACAGCGGCTCTCCCGCGACACGCGCGAGGACGCGGTCCTCTGCCTCGAGCACGGTCACCTGCTTGTCGTAGCTGGCGAGCACCGCCGCCGCTTCGAGCCCGATATAACCGGCACCGATGACGGCAACCCGCGACGTGCCGCCGAGCTCGGCCTTGAGGCGATCGACGTCGGCGCGGGTACGGATTGCATGGACGCCGGCGAGATCGGCACCGCGACAATCGAGCCGGCGCGGTGTGCCGCCCGCAGCCCAGACAAGGGCGCCGTAGCCGATCGTCTCCCCCGTTTCGGTCGCCACACGATGCGCCGCCGCATCCACCGTCACGACGCGACGGCCGGCAAGCAGCGTCACCTCGCGCCCGGCCCAGAAAGCGGCCGGCCGGATCAGCAGCCGCTCGAAGGGCTTGTCGCCCGCGAGATAATCCTTGGAGAGCGGCGGCCGTTCGTAGGGCGGCTCGGGCTCGTCGCCGAGGAGGGCGATGCTCCCGGCGAAACCGCCCTGGCGCAGCGCGATCGCCGCCTGCGCGCCGCCGTGCCCGGCACCGACGATCAGGACGTCGTACCTCACCGCCAAAGCCGCTCGGCGTGCCAGCGGACGTGGTCTGCCATGAAGGTCGAGATGAAATAATAGCTGTGATCGTAACCGGGCTGCATCCGAAGCAAGAGGTCGATCCCCGCCTCGTCGCAGGCGCTGCGCAGCAATTCGGGACGAAGCTGCTCGGCAAGGAACGGGTCGGCATCGCCCTGATCGACGAGCAGCTCGGGCAGCCGTGCGCCGTCCTCGATCAGCGCGCAGGCGTCGTAGGCACGCCATGCCGCCCGATCGCCGCCCAGATAGGCGGAAAGCGCCTTCTCGCCCCAGGGAACGCGGCCCGGCGCGACGATCGGCGCGAACGCCGATACCGAGGCGAAGCGCGCCGGATCGCGCAACGCGACCGTCAGGGCGCCGTGCCCGCCCATCGAATGGCCGGTGATCGCCTGGCGCGCCATGTCGACCGGAAACGCCTCGGCAACGAGCGTCGGCAGCTCATCCTCGATGTACGAGCACATCCGGAAATGCGCCGACCAGGGCGCTTCGGTCGCATCGAGGTAAAAGCCGGCGCCCTTGCCCAGATCATACGCGTCGTCGTCCGCCACCCCCTCGCCGCGCGGACTGGTATCGGGGGCGACGAAGACGATGCCGTGCTCGGCGCAGGCGGCGCGATACTCGCCCTTTTCGGTGACGTTCGCGTGCGTGCATGTGAGGCCGGAAAGATACCACAATACCGGCAGACGCGCGCCTTGCTCGTGCGGCGGCACGAAGATCGAGAAGGTCATCGGCGTGCCCGTCGCGCGCGAGGCGTGGGCATAAACGCCCTGTATCCCGCCATGCGCCTTGGCTTCGGATACTGTTTCGATCGTCGTCACCGGAATACCACCGTCTTGCCGCCGTTGGGGAATACCCGCCGCTCGCCGATCGCGTTGACGGCACGCGCGAGCACCTGCGCCTCGATGTCGCGGCCGATGCGGATCATCTCGTCGACGGTCGCGCGGTGATCGACGCGCTCGACCGCCTGGTCGATGATCGGCCCTTCGTCGAGGTCGCCGGACACGAAATGCGCGGTCGCGCCGATCAGCTTCACGCCGCGCGCATGCGCCCGGTGATAGGGCTTCGCCCCCTTGAAGCCGGGCAGGAAGCTGTGATGGATGTTGACGCAGCGCCCCGCTAGCCGCTCGGCCATGTCCACCGAAAGCACCTGCATGTAACGCGCGAGCACGAGATATTCGGCCGCCTTGTCCTTCATGAGCGCCGCGATCGCGCCCTCCTGGGCAGGCCGGTTCGCATCGTCCACGGGGAGATGATGAAAGGCGATGCCGTGCCACTCGACGAGCGGCCGCAGCGCATCGTGATTGCCGACGACGCCGACGATCTCGACCGAAAGCGCACCCGATTGGCGACGGTGGAGCAGGTCGGCGAGGCAATGCGAGCCGCGCGATACCGCCACGATCGCGCGCGGCTTCTCGTCGGCGGGCACCAGCGCCCAACCGAAGCCGAAGCGGCCCGCGATCGGCGCAAAGGCCCTCCGCAACGCCTCCGTATCGCGCGAAAAACGGGCGCCGCCCGCCTGAAACACCACGCGCATGAAGAAGCGCCCTGTCTCCAGATCGGCATATTGCTGGCTATCGACGATGAAGCCGTCGCGCTCGGCGAGAAAGCCGCTCACGCCCGCGACGATGCCGACGCGGTCCTCGCAGGTGAGCGTCAGGATCCATCGTGCCGGCGTCATCACCCCAGCCGGTGCATCGCGCAGACCTTGTTGCCCGCGGGATCGCGCAGATAGGCGAGGTAGAGCTTGCCGAAATCGCCCTCGCGCACGCCGGGCGGGTCCTCGATTGCAGTACCGCCCGCAGCAACGCCGGCCGCGTGCCACGCATCGGCCTGTTCGGGCGAGGCCGCGGCGAAGCCGATCGTACCGCCGTTCGCAGCGCAGGCGTGCGCGCCGTCGATCGGCTTCGTGACGAGGAACACCGCACCATTGTGCAGATACATCGCGCGCCCCTTGTTGTCGGTCATCCCCGGTCGGGCGCCGAGCGCCCCGAGCGTCGCGTCGTAGAACGCCTTCGACGCCTCCATGTCGTTCGTGCCGACCATTACATGGCTGAACATGATTTTTGCTCCCTCAATAGACCACGACCGATCGGATGCTCTCGCCCGCGTGCATCAGATCGAAGCCCTTGTTGATCTCGTCGAGGCTGAGCACGTGCGTGATCATCGGATCGATCTCGATCTTGCCGTTCATGTACCAGTCGACGATCGTGGGCACGTCGGTGCGCCCGCGTGCCCCGCCGAATGCGGTGCCGCGCCACACGCGGCCGGTGACGAGCTGGAAGGGCCGCGTCGCGATCTCCCTGCCCGCCTCCGCCACGCCGATGATGATGCTCTCACCCCAGCCGCGATGGCACGCTTCCAGAGCGGTGCGCATCACCTCGGTATTGCCGGTGCAGTCGAACGTATAGTCCGCCCCGCCGTCGGTGAGCGCGACGAGATGCTGCACGAGGTCGCCGTCCACCTTGGCGGGATTGACGAAATGCGTCATCCCGAAGCGGCGGCCCCATTCCTCCCTGTCGTCGTTGATGTCAACGCCGATGATCCGATCGGCGCCCACCATCCGCAACCCCTGGATCACGTTGAGCCCGATCCCGCCGAGCCCGAACACGATGCAGTTGGCGCCCGCCTCCACCTTGGCGGTGTTGACCACCGCCCCAACGCCCGTCGTCACCCCGCAGCCGATATAGCAGCTCGACTGGAAGGGTGCGTCCTCGCGGATCTTTGCGACCGCGATTTCGGGAAGCACGGTGAAGTTCGAAAAGGTCGAGCAGCCCATATAATGGTGGATCGGCTGGCCCTTGTACGAAAAGCGCGTCGTGCCGTCGGGCATCACCCCCTTGCCCTGGGTGCTGCGGATCGCTGTGCAGAGGTTGGTCTTCTGCGAAAGGCACGATTTACATTGCCGGCATTCGGGCGTGTAGAGCGGAATGACGTGATCCCCAGGCGCTACCGAGGTGACGTCCGCACCTACCTCGCGCACTATCCCTGCGCCCTCATGCCCCAGGATCGACGGGAACAGCCCTTCGCTGTCGAGCCCGTCCAGGGTGTAGGCGTCGGTATGGCAGATGCCGGTCGCCATGATCTCGACCAGCACTTCGCCCGCTTTGGGGCCGTCGAGATCGACCTCGACGATCTCGAGCGGCTGCTTGGGCGCGAAGGCGACGGCGGCGCGGGTCTTCATGCGGCTCTCCTCGATGCTCGCGCCCGGCTAGCGCATTCGGCCGCGCCGAACCACATTTCCGTTGTCCGCCGCCGCCGTTCGACCGTGACTTCGGGGCAACGGTTCGTCCCGATACATTCGCTTAACCATCTCGTCGATGGAACCGAACGACTCGTCGCCGGGTTTTCTTCCGCAGATTGCACAGGAGACGCGTAATGTTCCGTCCTGACAAGACCAACGGCTATCGCGCGGTGTTTCGGCCCGAAGAGGTGAACCATTGCCCGGGCTGCGGCGGCAGTCATTGGATGGTCGGCCGCCTCGTCGCCGAATGCGCCTTCTGCAGCACTGCGGTGCCGCTGGTGAGCGCGGGAATGACCGGGATCGGCCTGTTCCGGGCCGGCCATGTCGAGGCAGACAGCCTCGCCGCCTGACGGGCTCGAATGCCCGGATCGGCCTGTCGTCAAACGAAAATGGCGGGCAGGCCCTGCCAGACGATGGCGATCGCGGAGACCATGGCGATCAACAGCGCCAGTGACGTCAGCCATCTGCCGAAGCTGTCGCCGATGTCCTCACGCCACCGCTGCGCCGCGACGATCATGACCGCCCCGTCGGCAAGCAGTGCGGCAAGCGTCACTGCGATCGCAGCGCCACGCGCCAGACCGTCCGACCCGAGCACGCTCGCGACGATGTAGAGCGTGAAGAATTGGGCAGCCCAGGCGATGAGACCGCCGAGCAGGAGCGCCCAGGCACGCATGTCAGAGCGCCCCCGGAAAGAGGCGGACGAGCGCGGCGGCGAGCGCGCCCTGGACGCCCGTATAGGCGATGAACAGCATTGTCAGGTCAAGGCTGTTGTTGCGCGGCCGCGTCACCATCCCGCGGCTGTTGCGCGCAGCGAGATACAGCGCCATCAGCGCCGAGACGGCGACGAGGATGCCCTGGAGCGCGATCAGCGCGTAGACCGTCGCTCCCTGTCCGCTCGCTTCCGGTACGAGGCCCGACCGCTGCCAGCTCCATAGATCGACGACGAAGCTCAGGAGGAGCGCGCCGGCGGCGACGAGGAGGAGCGTGGGCGGGGTCCAGAGCGTCGTCCCGGGGCGCGTAAGCAGATGGCGCGCGGCAAGCGCGAGCACGACCGCAGCGCCGCACGCGATCAAGATCACCGCGAGCCAGACCAGCGCGGGCGGATCGATCCAGAAGCCGGGATGGATGCCGTAGAGATAGAGATAGCTGAACATCGCCATCAGGAAGATCATGCCCGTGACCACGAGCAGGATCACCATCGCCCACCAGCCGTGCGTATGCGGACCGGTGGCATAGGTCGGCACCATGATTCCCGCGCCGATATCGGCCTCCTTCGCCTCAACCGCCCGGTCGGTCTCCCACAGCCAGCGCAGCACGCAGAGCAATGCGAGCACGCCGCTCGCGACCGAGACGCCATAGGCCTGCACCGTCATCAGCAGGAAGAACCCCGCGGTGAAGATCGCCGCGAGCACGTGCCAGATCGAGGGGCCCGGCATGATCTGGAGATATTGCGGCTCGGCGCGCAGCGTGCTCGTGATGAGCGTCTCGCGATTGCCGGTCGCGCTCCCCGGCAGGAAATAGCGCCCCGCCCCGACCCTGTCGGAAAGCCCGGGATCGTCCCACAGCGGATGCGCGCTCGTCACCACCGGGATGCTGCGCGTCGAATAAAGCCCGGTGGGCAGCCATTCGAGCGTGCCGCCGCCATAGATGTTGCCGGCGTTGTTCTCGACAGTGAGTCGAAAATTGCGGAAGAGGTCGATCACGAACAGCAATACGCCCGCAGCAAGGATGAATGCGCCCACCGTCGAGATGAAGTTGGTTACTTCCCAGTCGCGTCCCGGCAGATAGGTATAGACGCGGCGCGGCATGCCCATGAAGCCCGTCAGGTGCATCGGCAGGAAGGTGATCTGCATGCCGACGAACATCAGCCAGAACACCCATTTGCCCGTCGCTTCCGAGAGCGCGCGGCTGCTCATCATCGGCGTCCAGTAATAGAGCGCGGCGAAGAGCGGGAACACCATCCCGCCGATCAGCACATAATGGAGGTGTGCGACGATGAAGTGGCTGTCATGCACCTGCCAGTCGAACGGCACCATCGCGACCATCACGCCGGTCAGCCCGCCGATCACGAAGGTCACGAGCCCGCCGATGACGAAGAGCGTCGGCGTGTTGAAGCGCGGCCGACCCGCGGCGAGCGTCGCGATCCACGAGAAGACCTGCACGCCCGCGGGCACGCTCACCGCCATGCTCGCCGCCGAGAAGAAGCCGATCGACAGCGTCGGCATACCGGTCGCGAACATGTGGTGCGCCCAGACGCCGAAGCTGATGAACCCGGTCGCGAGCAGCGCGAGCACGACGAGCCGATACCCGACCAGCCCGATCCGCGAGAGCGCGCCGATCATCGTCGAGACGAGCCCCGCCGCGGGCAGGAAGATGATGTAAACCTCCGGATGGCCGAAGAACCAGAAGAGGTGCTGCCACAACAATGGATCGCCGCCGCGCGTCGGATCGAAGAAGGGCCAGTTGAGTGCGCGCTCCAGCTCGAGCAGCAGGGTGCCCAGGATCACCGCGGGAAAGCCGACCACGATCATCACCCCGAACACCAGCATCGCCCAGGCGAAGATCGGCATTCTGTCGAGCGTCATCCCCGGCGCGCGGGTGCGCAGCACGCCGACGATGATCTCGATCGCGCCCGCGATCGCCGAAATCTCGATGAAGCCGATCCCAAGCAGCCAGAAATCGGCGTTGATGCCGGGCGAATAGGTGGTGCTGGTGAGCGGCGGATACATGAACCAGCCGCCGTCCGGCGCCAGCCCGACGAAGATCGAGGCGAAGAAGCTCACGCCCCCTACGAGATACGCCCAGAAGGCATAGGCCGAGAGGCGCGGGAACGGCAGGTCGCGCGCGCCGAGCATCTGCGGCAGCAGCAGCACGCCCATCGCTTCCATCGCGGGCACGGCGAAGAGGAACATCATCACCGTGCCGTGCATCGTGAAGAACTGGTTGTAGGTCTCCTGCGGCAGGAAACCGTTCAGCGGCAGCGCAAGCTGGACGCGCATCGCCAGCGCGAGCACGCCCGCCAGCACGAAGAACAGGAAGGCGGCGGCGACATACCAGGCGCCGACATAATTGTTGTTGACCGCGGTGATCCGCGCGATCCCGCCCGGCGCCGCCCAGACGCGTTCGAGTTGATCGAGTTCGCCCTTCGGCCGCTCCCCCTCGGTCGGAAAGCGGTCGTAGAGCGCCGGGTCGAACCCCGTCTCCGAGGTCACTTGCGCGTCTCGAGATAGGCGGCGAGCGCGCGCAATTCGGCGCCGGAGAGAACGGTATAAGGCGGCATCCGGTTACCCGGCTTGATCGCCTGACTATTGCCGATCCACCCCGTCATCGTGCCGAGATTGTTGGGCAGGATCCCCGCCCCGAGCGTCCGCCGCGAGCCGACATGCGTAAGGTCCGGCCCCGCCAGCCCGTTGGCGCGCGTGCCCGCGACCCGGTGGCACGCCGCGCACCCGGCCGACGCGAAGAGCGTCGCCCCACGCCGCGCCTCGGCCGTCACGGGCGGCGGTGCCGGCGCACGGTGCGCCGCCATCCAGCGCGCGAACTCGTGCGGAGGATGCGCGACGACGACGAACCCCATCAGTGCGTGCGGTCCCCCGCAATATTCGGCGCACTGGCCGGCATAGACGCCCGGCTCGTCGGCCTGGATGCGGATGACGTTGTGCCGCCCCGGGATCATGTCGAGTTTGCCCGACAGCCGCGGCACCCAGAAGCTGTGGATGACGTCCGCCGATTCTAGCTCGATCGTCACCGTCTCGCCGGTCGGGATATGAAGCTCGTTGGCGTCGACCACCGTCGGCGCGCCGTCCGCGCCGAGATAGGCGACGCGCCACCACCACATCTCGCCCGTCACGCGGATCCTGAGCTCGCCCGGCTGCGGCGGCTCGGAAAGGCTGCGCGTGAGCGTAAGGCCCCACACCAGCAGTGCCGTGAGCACAACCACCGGAAAGGCGACCCCGCCCACCCAGATCACGCTCTTCCCGCCGAGCCGCTGCCGCAGCCGCCTTTTACCGAACAAGGCGGCCCACAATGCGACGAGCACGATGGCGAGTACGCCGACGAACATCCCCACCAACGCCCAGGAAAGCAGCGTGATCGAGCCCGCGAACGGCCCGGCGGGATCGAAGACGGGGGGAGGCCAGCCGCCCGGCACGTCAGCCCCCGTCCTCGAGCGTGTAGAGATAGGCGGCAACGTCGCGCGCTTCCTCGGGGCTGAGCGGCATCGCCGGCATGGCCGAGCCGGGCACCAGCGCAGGCGCATCGCGC
Organism: uncultured Sphingomonadaceae bacterium; assembly: GCA_946479505.1. The sequence goes on along the minus strand of CAMLGC010000035.1, from coordinate 7,914 downwards.
ACGAACGCCGCGAGCACGTCGGGCCGGTTGGGCAACCGCCCGGCGATCAGGCTCTGGTCGGCGAACCCCGCGAGCGGCGGCCCGACCTCGCCCTCGGGCCAGACGCCGGGGACGCGATGGCAGCTTCCGCAGCCGACGCGGTCCATCACCGCACGCCCGTCGGCTGGATCAGCGCGCGGCATGGCGTGGTGCTCGTCGGGCGGCGGCTTGCACGCCGCCACGAGCACGAGCAGCGATAGAACGGCATGGACCGTGGCCAAGCGGCAATCCCCCTTTTGTTACGGCCGGGAACTGATTTCCGGAACAAGCGCGAAGCCGCGTCGGTTCCCCGGCCATGGACCGGAAATCGGGTTTGTGGGGCGCAGCACTGCTGCTGATGCTCGACGGGTGCAGCACGCCCGATCCCGAATCGGCGAAGGCGTTCACCGCCACCGGCGAACTGGTGGCGCTGAGCGGCGGCGGGAGCGGCGCCCAAAACGCATGCTTCACCTGCCACGGGCTCGATGGCGCGGGCAACGGCGCGGGCGCGCCACGGCTGGCGGGGCTCGAGGCGGGGTATCTGCTCAAGCAGCTCGACGATTTCGCGGCGGGCACCCGGCGTCACCCGCAAATGTCGGCGATCGCGCGCCACCTGAAGCCGCGCAACAGGATGATGGTCGCGCATTATTATGCGGCGATGCCGCTCCCCCCCGCTGATACCGACACGAGGCCTGTCCCCGCGCTTTACGTCCGCGGCGACCCCGCACGCGATCTCCCCGCCTGCGCCACATGCCACGGCCTGCGCGGCGAGGGTGGCGGCCTCGCCAACCCCGCGCTCGCGCAGCAGCCCGCCGCCTATCTCGCCGCCCAGCTCCACGCCTGGCGGCGCAGCGAACGGCGCAATGATCCCGACAACGTGATGCTCGACATCAGCCGGCATCTGACGCCTGTCGAGATCGCAGCACTCGCCGCCTATGCCGGCGGGCTCCCGGGGGCTTCTCCGCGTCGGGAATTTCCGGAAGGATCCCGCGCAGCACGTCGTTCCGATCCCAGAAATGATGCTTCAGTGCCGCGGCAACGTGAAGGGGAACAAGCACGAGCAGCCCGATGATGAGCGCGAGATGCACATCCTCGGCCAGGTCGAGAATCATCGCCTGCATGCCCATGGGAAGCCTGCCGAGCGGCACGAGCGGCCACGGGAACATTCCCGCGAATGAGAGCGGCTGCGGCTCGCCGACCGAGGACCACATCATCCATCCGCTCAGCGGCAGCCCGAAGAACGCGACGTAGAAGGCGTACTCGACCGAATAGGCGAGCGTCGAGCGCCACCCGCGATTGTCGGCATCGTTGACGGGACCGGGGATGAGCGCGCGCCAGACGAAGCGGCCTGCGCCCAGCATCAGGATCGGCAGCCCCGCCGCGCTATGCACTTCGAACGCCCATATCTTGTCGCCGCCGACCGGCAGCGTGCTCATGAGCCAGCCCCATGCGAGCTGAAAGAGAATGAGGAATGCCATCACCCAATGGAACGCCACGCCGACGGGCGTGTAGCGATCATCGTCGGCATAGACCCTCGCCCAGGCGCGCAGCCGCTCGATCATCGCGCGGGCACGGCGCGGCTCTCACCGTCCATCCAGCGGTTGAGCAGGAACAAGGCGGCCGCGAGATAGAAGCCCGCGCCCGGCACCCACATCACCAGCCCGGCAAGCTGCTGGTCCTGAAGCGCGGACAATCCCCACGGAGTCGTGGTAAGGAAATGCGGCGCGTAGAGCGGCGTGCCGGCAAAGGTGATGAGCGCACCGAGCAGCCCCATCTGCACCATCGTCGCGAGCAGGCCGAGCACCGCCGCGGGCGCCTCGACCCGCCGCAGCGCCGCCCAAAACCCCATCGCGCTCAGCAGCAGGCTCGCCTGCATCAGCCAATAGGCGGCGTCGCTCGACAGCGCCCATGCATAGACGGGCGGCGCGTGCCAGAGCCAAAACAGCATTGCCTGCGCCGCCGTCCACAGCACCAGTCCCCCGGGCACGCGCAGCCGCTCACGCGGCAGGCTCGTCACGAAGAGCGGCGCGACGAGCGCGGTGAGAAGAACGTGATGGACGACACGCGCTGAAAACAACGCCGAGCTCAGCGCGCAGAGCGGCGACACGAACAGGATCAGCGCCAGCGCGAATGCCGCACCGAACGCGCGCCGCCGCCGGGGCGCCAAACCGCCTGTCGCTCGAACATGGGTGAATGCGACGGCAAGCAACGCGGCCAGCAGCCACGGGTCGACGTTCCAGCGACCGATGAGCTCGGCAGGCGTGGGTGCGATGCCGCAATAGGGATTCCAGGTCATCTGGCTCGCGTCCGATCGTGACCGCTCCTCAATCGAACCGCTCGACCACGGTCGTGTTCCACGGCGATCACGTCACGAACTATGCAGCTAGGCTTTCCCGGTGTCGATCAGGCCGAGCACGTCGCCGATGATCTGGTGCATCGCATGGCGGGCGGCGTCGGGGTCATGTCGCACGATCGCATTGCGAACCGCACCATGGTCGGCGACGCTCGCCGGACGGCCCTTGATGCGATTGGTGAAACGGATCGAGCTCCTGAGCGCGGTCGCTACGACATCGCGGAACTGGACGTAGAAGGGATTGCCCGAGGCGCGCAGCACCGCCACGTGAAAGGCGATGTCGGCGTCGAGCGCGTCGTCGAACCCCAGTTCGGCCGCCGTCATCCGCTCCAATCCAGCATCGATCGCCCGGAGATCGCCGTCGTCTGCACGCGCGGCGGCAAGCGCCGCGGCTTCGGGTTCGATCGCGACGCGCAATTCGGTGAACTGTTTCAGAAGCTCGACCGAGAATTTGCGCTCGAGCAGCCAATGAAGCACATCGGTATCGAACAGGCTCCATGAGCTCGACGGTTGAACGATCGTTCCCTGACGGGGGCGTGCGCTGAGCAGCCCCTTGGCCGTCAGCATCTTGACCGCCTCGCGTGTCACCGACCGGCTTACGCCGTGTTGTTTGGCGAGTTCCGCCTCGGTGGGGAACGGTCGACCGTCATAGGCGCCGATCACGATCGACCGGCCCAACGCGTCGAGCATACCGTAGGTGAGATTGCGGCCGAGCTGGATACGAACCTCCGTCGGATCGGGCTCAACCATTGGCATTCGCTCTGCGCGGATGTTCAAGAAATATTCTCGTCTCGATACCTTCTTGTGCAGCCGGATGCCCGACTTGGAACAACGGGAAAATACGCAATCCGAACTGAAGCGAATGCCTTGCGCCATGTATATGAGCAGGAGGAGGAGGAGGAAGCCTGCGAGGCCGGATCGTGAATACGGTGCTCCTGTGCATCCGGCTTTCGTCGAGCATTCCCGATCCGTCGGGTGCTGTCCGGGCAACACTCATTTGAACGCCGCTACCAGCCTGTCGTATTGGGCGCGGGTAATCTCGATCAACGATCCGTGGCGTGTGCATTCGGGAACATCGTACCGATTCCACTCGGGAACGCCGCTATTGCCGGACATCTGAACCCAAGGCCCTTCCAGCCGGGGGGCTTTCGACAGGCCGTAGCTCGTACCGGCATATTGCTCGTAGTAAAGGAACCAGTCGGCGCCATCGGGCGACCGGATCAGGGTCGGCGCTTCGCGGAAATTGGGGCTGATCGACGGCCCGGGCGTGGGATAGGGCCCGAGCATCGCATCGGCGCAGGTGATCCGCACCGTCTTGCCGGTCGGCCAATCATAAGACGGGTATCGCTCGTCCTTCAGAATGGCGCAATAGCCGCCTTCGGGATTGGGCTGGATGATCGTGTCGATCGTGGCCATTTCCCAATCGAACAGGCGCTTCGGCGGCTTGGAGAAGGTCTTCAGATCGGGCGAGGTGACGTAGAGCGTGCGCTGGCTTTCCCAATAGCGCTCGGGGTCGGTCGGCGAGCCCGGCACGTTCGGGGTGTGCCAGGTCAGCAGGAATCGCTGCGACGGCTCGTCGAAATAGAGTTTGGGCGCGCCGATCTTCTGAAGCGGATGCGCGAGGCCGGCGGCCAAGCGGAGATTGGGTTCGTAGGTGCCGTACGGCTCCCAATGGATCAGGTCGTTGGACACCCAGAATCGAATCAGCGGATCGTCGTCGCTCTTGTTGCCGACCAGATAATAGCGCCCGTCGGGGCCCTTCGCGATCGAGGCGTGGCCGTGATAATCGCTCGAAACCGGCTGACCGTCATTGAGCTCGGTCCAGTAAAGTCCATCGCGGCTGACCGCGTAGTACAAAACGCCGTAATGGCCCGTCTTCATGTGCGCGAAGAGATAGGCCTTTTGCGGATTGACATAGGTCCCGGCGGCGGCGGTCGGCTGGGTCTGGGCCATTGCCGAGCCGCAGATTGTCAACGCCGCGAACGCAAGCGCCATGGATCGAAAAATACGAAAACGCATACATTCCGCTCCCGAAAAAAGCGACGGACCGTCCTTAGGAACTGCCCGTCGCCAGGTGCTTCAGGCCGAGGGGGAAGGTTTCGGCGCTGACGTGGCAGGGCGAGCGTACCCTAAAAGGTCATGCGCACGCCGAGGGAATAGGTCGCGTCGTCGAACCGTGTGTCGCGCGGGAACTGCGGATCGCCGTAATAGCTGCGGTACTTCGCATTGGTGAGGTTGGTCCCGTCGAGCGACAATGTGACGCCTGGCTGGAATTCGAGGCTGATGCTGGCATCGAGACGGCCGTTGGGCCGCACGCCGTTCAGCACCAGCGACTCGCCGACCGGCCGCACCGTCGTGCCGCCGTAGATTTGGTCGTAATAGCCCGAGCGATGCGTGTAGACGACGCGCGCCGTGACCCCGTATTTTTCATACAGGCCGCCGATATTGTAGTTATAGCGCGAAACGCCCTGGATTTCCCGGCCGATCAGCCGCGGGTCGACGTCCTCCTTGATCTCGCTGTCGGCGAGCGTGAAGTTGCCGAACACGCCCAGGCCGCTCAGTGCACCGGGAAGGAAGTCGAAGAACGCCTGGCCGCTAACCTCGATGCCCTTGAGCGTAACCTTGCCGACGTTGCGGGGCCGCGTGATGTTGTAGTCAAACCCGTTGATCGTCTCGACCTGGCTCTGGCTGATCACGCGATCGGTGATGTTCTTGTAATAGCCGCCGATCGCGACAAACCCGGCTTCGGCGAAATAATATTCGAGCGTCGCATCATAGCCATCGGACTTCTGCGGCCGCAAATCGGGGTTGCCGCCGGATCCCGCCGGCAAGATCAGAATGTTGGTCGAGATCAGATAGCTCAGCCCCGGGTTGAGGCTGCCGAAGCTCGGCCGTGCGATCGTCTTCGCATAGTTGAAGCGCGCTTGCAGCCCGCCGCCGAACTGAAGGCGCGCGCTGGCGTTGGGCAGGAAGATGTCGTCGCTCGTCTCGGCATTGAACGGGGTCAGCACCGGCGCCGGACTCGGGTCGGTATCGGTGGGTGCCGGCGTGACGAACGCAGCCCCGCCGATCGACCGATCGGTGCGGGTATAGCGCAGGCCGATCAGACCATCGACCGACATCGCGCCGCTGAGCGGAACATCGTATTTGACCTGCCCATAGGCAGCATAGGTTTTCTCGTTCGCGTCGAACGAGCGATCGGGCGTGAAATCGGGAAAGCCCGAATCCAGTCCGTACAAGGCGCGTAGCTGATCCTGGATGTCGCGATCGCGCAATTGGTCCTGGTTGGGCACGATAACGCCGAAGCCGTCGTTGACCGTGGGAATGCCGCCGGCGTGAACCAGGAAGCCCGCGCCCAGGAATGGGACGTCGGTGATCGGCCTGCCGCCGGCCGAATTGGTTCCGCCGAGAGATTGTCGGTGCCGGGCCGAATGATCGGCGTAGCGGCCGCCGAATTGCAACTCGTCGATGATGCCGCCGACCGAATAGATGCCGTCGAGCTTAGCCGCGAATTCGCTGCCGGTATCGCGGATATTGTCCTGATTGAGCGGCGACAGCGCGAAGTCGGTCGGATCGCCCAGTCCGTTGGCGGTGTCGGTGTAGACCGTGCCGCCATCCCGGTTGACGTCGATGACGTCGGTGATGATCGGATTTCCGGCCTTGAAGATGTCGAGAATGAAGTTCTGATTTCGAATCAGCGAGTGCTGATAGGACAGGTCTGCGGCCAACGAGAGGGCGCCGCTGTTCCACTTCGCGCCGCCCGAAACCACATAGATGTCGGTATGATCGTCATGCGCCTGCGTGCTGGTGAAGCCGCCGTGCCCCGTCGAGGTGAACGACTTCACCGTGCACAGGTTCTGGGTCACTCCGGCAGGATCGTAGAAGCCGGGCGCATTGACGCTGTAGTCCTGGCAATTATCGGTCGCCACGACGTTGCTGAAGGCGCCGCCGAAGACGTCGTCGATCAGGAACTCGCTCGCCCATTTCGAACGGTAGGCGGTGTAGAGCCCGTTGGCATAGAGCTCGAGATTGTCCGAGGCGCGCCACTGGAACGCCGCGTTCGCCTGCGGCCTTTCATATTCGCCTTCCTGATTGAGCCCCCCGACGCAGGTCGGCGCCACGACGCCCGCTGCTCCGGGAGGCCCCTGCGTTCCGCTGCGGAAGTCGCAGTTGAAGGCAATGGGCCGATCGAACTGATTATGCGCATAGGACAGGTCGAGCAGCACGCCCATTTCGCCCATTCCGGTATCGAACCGATCTGAAATGAGCATGCCCAGCGTGGGATTTACCGCATGGGTATTGCGCGTGTAGGTCGCCTTGCCATTCAGCGCGAGGGTGAAGTCGTCGAAGTCGAACGGCTTGTGAAGGCGAAGGTCGATCGTGCCGGCGACGCCGCCCTCGATCAGGTTTGCGGAGTTGGATTTGTAGACGTCGGCGCCTGCCAAGGCTTCGGCGGGCAGATCCTGATAGGAAAAGCCGCGGCCGGTACCGGTGAAGATCTCGCGCCCGTCGAGCGTCGTAAGAATGTCGCCCAGGCCGCGGATGATCGGATTGACGATCTCGTTGTTGTTGCCGACCGTTACCTGGACACCGGGGACGCGCTGCAGCGCGGCGGCAACGGTGCGGTCGGGAAACTTGCCGATGTCGTCGGCGACGATCGAATCGACCACGTTTGCGGAATTCTTCTTGATCGCCTGCGCTTTTGCGAGCGACTGACGTATGCCGGTGACGACGATCTCGTGGGCAACGCCCTGCTCCTGACCGGAAGCGCTTTGCTCGCTGTCCGCCGACGCCTGATCGGTCGTTTGGGCATGCGCAGCGGTGGCGACGGTGCCCATCGCCAGAGCCGAACATGCGCAAAGCATCAAATTTCTCGAAATCATCTGACAGGTCCTCCCCATGATCAAAATGGCTGTATGCCCTAATACCCAAATCACATCATTTATACGATAACTTAAATTTAGCGCACGTAGAGTCTTTCCGAGGCCGCGCACACGGTCGCCCAGGAATAAAAACCCTGCCAATAAATGGCGCTTTTTCGCTATTGATGAGAGTGCAACTATCTCTCGCCCGAGCCGAATGGGCGATTGAGCGCGGGTGGTTCGGCGCTGCCGCATCGACGCTTTATGTAGATCGTTTCCCCAGCCGATTTATCATATAAGTATCTCGTATAGGCGTTTGCGGAGATTCGCAACCCTGATTTGCGATGCCCTTACGCCGCTGTCGCGGGCGAGCGAGCAGGTGCCTCGCAGGGTTCGCTTTACCGCTTCGTATCGTTGTGCGCAGGTACCTTGGAGAGCCTTTTGACAATTAAATACGATTTATATACGCAGCCGAACAATCGGGGACGTCGTGCGTGAGGACAATCAACGTACCGCACGGTTCTTCGGAAAATGGGGACGGCACGGACACGCGCTGGCGGCCGACACCGGAATAGCTGCGTGGCCACGGAGAGCATTGCATGAAACTCGCCACCATCGATCTGATCGTCGTGATTGTTTACGCGGTTTTTATTTTCGGGCTTGCGCAATGGGTGAGTCGGG
>CAMLGC010000034.1 GCA_946479505.1 uncultured Sphingomonadaceae bacterium | reverse complement strand
ATCCGCGCCGCGATGCGCGCGGCGGGCGCCCGCGCCACGCCCGAACGCCCGCTCGGCTGGGTGGCGATGGAACCCGACCGGGCGCTCGCCGAGCAGGTGGTGAGCGTCGCCTGCTGGCCGGGCGACGGCACCCGCGACGTGATCGCGACCGCGCATGCGCATGGGAGATGGGTCAAGCCGGGGCCGCGCGAGGTGGAAGGCGGCGGGATTGCGTTGCCGGATGCGGCGAAGGTGGAGCTATAGCCCATGACTGGGTTAACTGATGTTGGGTTCGCGAGCCGAACGCCACCACGTATGCGCTGTAATCGCTCCGCTGAACGCCCCCAGAATTACCGTCCAGTACCCGGCGGGAGCATGGATAATGAGAAGGATTATGAGCGGGATCACGAAGCCGAGGGCGGCCCCGGCGACAGTGTAGGCCGCCCCCGTCTCACGGCCACTGCGTTTCAGCCAAGCAGTTAGTGGCAGGCCAACAATAATGCTGGCGCCGAGAACGAGTGGAAAGGCCACGACAGAAGGTAGAATTGCCAGCCAAAACGATGGGAACAATCGTCCGCCGCCGTTTATGCCCTCAGGCAAGGAATTGATTGCAAGTGCGATGGTGAAAACGGAGGGTAACGCCGCCGCCGCGAAGGTTCCTATCAAAACAGATTTGGCAAACGCCCACATCAGCCAAGTAGAGCATCAGCGGCCCGTAGCCGCAACATGCCATTGGCTCGCAAGCCGTCACTCCCGCTCCGCCAACCACTCCCGCATCGCGTTCGTCACCGCCTCGGGCGCTTCCCATGGGACGAAGTGTCCTGCATCCACCCTCACCACCGTGAGGTCGGGCACCAGCGTGTCCAGCCCTTCGAGCTGGACGGGGAGGAGCGCCTTGTCGGCTGTGCCCCAGAGCACGAGCGTCGGCTGGGGCACGGGCGGGAAGGGGGCGCTCAGGAAGGCGGGGCGGTCGGGGAGGGGGCCGTCGGCGGGCGGGACGACGATGCTGCTTGCGCGATACCAATTGAGCATCGCGGTCATCGCGCCGGGCTGACCCCATTCGTCGAGATAGGCGGCCTTGTCCTCGCCCGCGATTTGCTCGGTGACGTGCTGGACGAAGGTCGAGCCGAAGAAGTGTTCGAGGCCGGCGCCGACCAGGCCCTTGTCGATCCCGGTGTCGCGGAAGCGGGTGATGTATTGGCTCGCCTTGCGCTGCGCGGGGTCGTCGAAGAGCGATTTCTGGAAGACTTGAGGGTGCGGCGCGTTGACGATGATGAGCCGCGCGATGCGGTCGGGGCGCCTAAGCGCCGCCATCCACGCAATCGCGCCGCCCCAATCGTGGCCGGCGAGAGTGAAACGGTCGAAGTCGAAAGCGTCGGCGAGGGCGATCAGGTCGACGACGATCTTGTCCGGGGTGTAGGCCTCGACGCCCTCGGGCTTGGACGAGCGGGCATAGCCGCGCTGGTCGGGGGCGATCACGAAATGGTCGGATGCGAGCGCCGGTATCTGATGGCGCCAGGTGCGGTGCGATTCGGGGAAGCCGTGGAGGAGGATGATCGGCGGGGCGGCGGGGTCGCCGGCGGTCCACACGTCGAGCGTGACGCCGGTGGGGAGGTCGATGCGATGCTGGTCCAGTTCCATTTCCCCTCCCGCTTGCGGGAGGGGCTAGGGGAGGGCCTGTCCACATCGCCGCGCCTGGAACATGCCCTCCCCCGACCCCTCCCGCAAGCGGGAGGGGAGAGACTACGGATAGCTCACCGTCATCGGCACTTCCGGAATTGGAATCCATTCCTTCTCGTCGCCGGGCACCTTCGGGAACTCGCCCGCTTTCCACGCGCGCTTGGCCTCGTTGATCCGCTCGCGGCTCGACGAGACGAAGTTCCACCAGACGTGGCGCGGGGTGGCGAAGGCCTCGCCGCCGCAGAGCATGACGCGGGCGCCGCTGTCCGACCGTAGCGTCGCGGCGGCACCCGGGCGGAGGACGTAGAGCGTCATCGGGTCGAGCGTCAGGCCGTCGAGGCTCGCCTCCCCTTCGGCGAGGTAGATCGCGCGCTCGTCCGCCTCGGCATCGATCGGGATCGCGCCGCCCGCCGCCAGCGCGATGTCGGCGTAGATCGTCTCGGCATAGGTGGTGGTCGGAGCCTGGCGGCCCCACAGGCTGCCCATCACCACGCGCGCCTTGGCGCAGGTGTCCTCGACCACCGGCAAATCGGCCTTGGCGACGTGCTCGAACGCGGGGGCCATTTCCTCGCGATCGTCGGGAAGCGCGATCCAGGTCTGGATGCCCGACAGCTCGGGGCCGTGTTCGCGCTCGGCGGTGGGCGAGCGCTCCGAATGGACGATGCCGCTGCCGGCGGTCATCAGGTTGACCGCGCCCGGCTCGATCGTCGCGAAGGTGCCCAGGCTGTCGCGATGATCGATCGCGCCGGCGAAGAGATAGGTGACCGTGGCGAGGTTGATATGCGGGTGCGGGCGCACGTCCATCCCCTCGCCCACCGAAAGGCGCGCCGGCCCCATCTGGTCGAAGAAGAGGAACGGCCCCACCATCGTCCGCGCCTTGTTGGGCAATGTTCGGTGGACCTTGAACCCGCCGAGGTCGTGCGTGACGGGAGTGATCGTCTGGAGGACGAAGTCGTCGTTGGTCATGCGGCCCTAGTCTCCGTCGAGCTCGGGATGGTGGCGGAAGATGCCGTCCTCGTTGAAGGGGATGCGGCGGTCGCTGGCGAGATAGGCGCGGATGCCGGGCAGATCGGCGACCTGGTCGTGGATCGCGACGAGACCGGGCACGTGGGGTTCGAGCGTCTTCATCCGCCTGGGGAACATGTACCGCAGCCCCTCGACGAGCTGGAACAGCGAGGTGTCGACCGGCGTCCAGCGATCGTCGATGATCCACATGCCCTTGTTGGCGCGGGTCGCCGCCTCGAAGTGATCGAGGAACTTGGGCATGCGCTGTTCGCGAAACTGCTCTGCGGCGCGCGCGGCTTCTGGCCTTTGCTCGGCATAATAGGCGCCGATCGCGACCGGATGGTGGACGTTGTGGACCTCCGCGACCATGTCGGCGATGGTGAGCTGGAGCTGGCCCAGCCACAGCCGGTCCGCCATCGGCGTGGGCGCGAGATCGTGGCGCTCGCCCAGATACATCAGGATGTTCGCCACCTGCGCGATCGCGAAGCCGTCGAGCTCGAGGAAGGGCGGCGCGAACGGCTGGCGGCTGTAGATCGCGTGCATGCGCTCGATCAGCGCCTCGGCACCCTGGCTGCGCGCGCAATCGCGATAGTCGATCCCGCCGGCTTCCATCGCGAGGCGGACGAACTCGCCGCGTCCCTGGATCGAAGGCCAATACCAGAGCTTGTAGATCATTCAGCCGTCTCCCGGTGCGCGCGCCCGGATGCCGAGCGCATGGATACGCTCCGACAACAAATTCCCCAAGGCCTTGTTCACCATCCGCTGGCGCTCGACGCGCGAGGCGCCGGTAAAGGCGGGAGATTCGATCACGACGGTGAAGTGCGATTCGCCCGAGCCGTCGTCGCCGGCATGGCCGCGATGCGTCGCGCTGTCGTTGACAACCTCGAGATGCGTCGGGGCGAGCGCGGCGGTGAGGCGGGTCGCGATTTCGGCAGCGACGGGGCCGGTGGAAGGCGGTGTCATCGCGCCTATATAGGCGGCTTTGCCCGAAGCGGGGAGCAAGGTTGCGACACCCACGGAAAGACAGGCCCAACACGCGGTTCCACGGCCGGGTGGAGGAGAGCGAACGCGTGTGCGAGGCGCCGGGCTGCACGGCGGCGGGCGAGTTTCGCGCGCCCGATCCCGACACGCGCCGCGATGCGGGGCCGGCCGATCAGCCGCGGCCTTATCGCTGGTTCTGCCTCGATCACGTCCGCGAATTCAATTCGGCGTACAATTTCTTCAGCGGCATGAGCGCCGACGAGATCAGCGAGGCGCAGCGGCCGTTCGCAGGGTGGGAACGCGAGACGCGCGCCTTCGCACACGCCGGTGCCGACCGCCCGCCGCGCTGGGGCGATTTCAGCGATCCGCTCGACGCGATCGGCGCGCGCTTCCGCGAGCGCGTCGCGCGCGAGCGCAAGGATGGGCGGCCACTGTCCGAGGGCGATCGCAAGGCGATGCGCGTGATGGGGCTGGAGGTGGATGCCGACCGCCACGCGCTGCGCGCCCGCTACGCCGAGCTCCTCCGCCGCTACCACCCCGACCGCAACGGCGGCGACCGAACCCACGAACGCGCGCTGCAAGAGGTGATCGAGGCATATCAGCGGCTGAGGAAGGCGCCGGCTTTTGCCTGAAATCCTCCCTCGCAAAGCGGGGAGGATTTGTTCGTGTTCTAGCCTTTTGCCCCCGCTTCGCACAGCGCCTTGAGCTGATCGGCGCAGGCGCCCCAGCCTTGTTCGAAGCCCATCTTCTCGTGCTCGGCCTTCGCCTCGTCGGTCCAGTGGCGGGCGCGGGCGGTGTAGCGGGTGCCGATGCCCTCGGGCTCGATCTCCCAGATGCCGATCATGAACGGGCGCGCCGGCTCGAAATCGCCCTGCACCGCATCGGTGGTGACGAAGCGTTTGCCCTCGTCGAATGCGAGATAGATGCCGTTGTGCGGATGCACCTCACCCTCGGGACCATACATCGTGACGTCGCAGCGTCCGCCGGCGCGGGTCTCCTTGACATCAAACTCGGCGCGCCATGGTTTGGGGCACCACCATTCCTCCTGGCGGTCGACCATCGCGTCCCACACCGTTTCGGGCGGGGCGTCGATATAGCGGGTGATGCGCAGCTCCCTGGTGTCGGTCATGGCGATATCCTTCAGTCTCGGTCGGGGGCGCCGGGCGGGAACCAGGCGCGGTAGGGCCGCGCATCCTCCACGCAGCGCGCGGCCGGGGGAAGCGCGAGCAGCTCGGCGCGCAACGCAGCGAGGCGCGGGCAGTCTTCGGGGATGCGCTCGACCCAGTCGGCGTAGAAGAGCGACGGCGCGGCGGCGCAGGTGACGAGCGAGACGTGCGGGGGCAGCGACCGGCGTTCCAGCCAGCGTTCGAGCCATCGATAGGCGCGCAGCAGCCCGTTCTTTCCGGCCGCAACCTCCGCCGGGTCGGGATTGTCCTCGTTTACGATGTATGCGCTCACCACACGCTGCATGTTCCCCATCACGTAATTGTCGAACACCCGGTCTAGCATCCGCGCGGTGACGGCCTGCGCCCGGTCGTCGGGGATCAGGGGGGCAGGGCCGGGATGGCGCAATGCGAGATATTCGATGATCGAGGTCGCTTCGATCACAACCGTGTCATCATCCGCCAGCACCGGGAACTTGCCCGCCGGATGCTCTGCCGCGACGAACGCCGCAGCATCGGGATGATCGGGGCCGACCTCGCGAAACGCGAATTCCGTCCCGTTCGCGTACAGCGGAATCAGCGCCTTCCAGGTGTAGGACGAGAAGGGATGGCCGTAGAGCGCGAGCATCGGTTCAGCCCTCCCGCGCGGCTTCGATTGCGGCGATGTCGATCTTCTTCATCGTCATCATCGCGTCCATCGCGCGCTTGGCGGCGGCGCGATCAGGGTCGGTCGTCGCCTCGAGCAGTGCGCGCGGGGTGATCTGCCACGAAAAGCCCCAGCGATCCTTGCACCAGCCGCACATGCTTTCCTGGCCGCCACCTTCGACGATCGCGTTCCAATAGCGGTCGGTCTGCTCCTGATCGTCGGTCAGCACCATGAAGCTCACCGCCTCGTTGGGCTTGAAATGCGGGCCGCCGTTGAGGCCGACGAACGGCTGGCCAAGCAACGTGAACTCCACCGTCAGCTCCTCGCCCTCTTTGGCCGACGGATTGTCGTTCGGCGACGCGTGGCCGGGGCCGACATGGCTGTCGGGAAAGGTGGCGGCGTAGAATTCGGCGGCGTTGCGCGCCTCGTTATTGTCGAACCACAGGCACGTCGTCATCTTGTTTCCGGCCATCGTTGCTCTCCTCACTTGCCGGGCGCGACGACGCCGAACGGCACGCCCGCCGGATCGCTCGCGACAATGACGCGGTCGCCGCCGGGGACGTCCATCGGGCCGGCGTGGACGGTGCCGCCGTTGTTGGTGACCTTCTCCGCCGCCGCGTCGATGTCGGGCGCGCGGAAGTAGAGTTGCCACCCGGTCGGCTGGCCGGGCTGCGACGCGGTCATCGTCGCGCCGATCGCCGTGCCGGCGGCGTCGATGAAGACGTAATCGCCCATGTCGCCCATCGGCATCCTGTCGGGATAGGACCAGCCGAACACCTCGGCATAGAAGGCATTGGCGGCCTGCTGGTCGGGCGTCGCCAGCTCGTTCCAGTTGCACTTGCCCATGCCCGCGAGCTCGAAGGCGGTGCTCGATTCGTCACTTGCACCGCGCATCACGTAGAAGGGGATGCCCTGCGGATCGCGCACCAGCGCCATCCGGCCGACGCCCTCGATCGACCAGGGCGGCATGATCGTGCCGCCGCCTGCGGCCTCGACCTTCGCGACGGTCGCATCGACGTCATCGACGCCGATGTAGAACAGCCACATCGGCCGCGCGCCGCCCTGGCGCATCTCATCGGTCAGCCGCATCACGCCGCCGGCGAGCCCGTTGCCGCGCCCGGTGTCGATCATGCGGTAATCCATGTCGCCCGAAGGCTCGGCTTCGATGTTCCAGCCGAGCACGTCGTCGTAAAAGGCCTTCGAGGCGGCCGGATCGGCGGTCAGCAGCTCGTACCAGATCGGGGTGCCATGCGGGTTGGGCATTCTAGCTCTCCTGTCAGGCGTCGGTATCGAGGATCGGCACGAAGCCGCCGAAGACCATGCGCTTGCCGTCGAACGGCATCGGCGTGTCGCGCATCGCCGGATCTTCCATGATCGCAGCCATGCCGGCGTCGCGCGTTTTCTTGTCGGGCCATTCGATCCACGAGAAGACGACGGTCTCGTCCTCCTTGGCCGCGACCGCGCGCTTGAAGTCAGTAACCTTGCCGTCGGGCACGTCGGTGCCCCAATTCTCGACGAGGCGCGTGGCGCCGGCCTGCTCGAAGAGGCCCGCCGCCATCCGGGCGTGGGTGAGATATTCGTCTTTGGCGGAGGCCGGCACGGGGGCGACCATACCGTCTACGTAGCTGAAACTGCCGCCATTGCCGGTGTCCATGACGGTTTCGAAGCCAGCATAGATCATCCGTTTCATGTCGAACGGGATCGGCGTGCCGTCGGGCTTCATGCGCTCGTCGGCCATCATCTTTTCCGACGCGGCGTCGCAGGTCGCCTTGTCGGGCCAGAATATCCACGAATAGGCGATCTGCTCGTCGGGTTTGGCCTGCACGGCGCGCTTCAGGTCGGTCTGCTTGCCGTCGGGAATGTCGTCGCCCCAGCATTCGACGATGCGGTCGGCGCCATATTCCTGAAAGATGGGCGCGGCCTTGGCCGCCATGTCGCGATAGCGTTCGCGATCGAACGCCGGGATCACGAACCCTTGAACGTAGGTCATCATTCCTCTCCTCGAAGGATCAGGCGAAGGGTGCCCCCCGGCTCAGCACGATCACGGCGATGGTGATCGCGAACGCGGCGAATGCAAGCGTGATGCTGCTGGATGTGCGGAGGATGCGCCTCATTGCGGGGACACCTTGCCCGGCATTGCGAACCCCGGCGGTGGTGCGCCGGTGAAGCCCGCCAACTGCGCGTCGAGCGCGCGTTGGAAGGCGGGACGCGATTCGCCGCGGGCGCGGTAGGCGGCGAGGTTGGGAAATTGCTCGACCAGATCGGTCGCGCGCAGGATGCGCAGCACCGTCACCATCATCAGGTCGCCGACGCTGAAGGCGCCATCGAGCCAGTCAGTATCGCCGAGATGCTTAGAAAGCTCGCCCAAGCGCCCCTTGATGCGCTCGACCACCAATGGCCTGCGCTGCGCCGCCCAAGGCCGATCGCTCTCGAATATCGCCGACGTCACATGCTCCCATACGACCGGCTCGACCGAATTTAGTGCGGCGAACAGCCACGAGATTGCACGGGCCCGTCCTTGTGGGTCGGCCGGCAGCAGGCCGGGATGGTTCTGGGCGATGTGGAGCACGATTGCGCCCGATTCGAACAGGACGAGCCCATCGCGCTCATAGGTCGGGACCTGTCCGAACGGATGGCGGGCGCAGTGCGACGGGTCCTTCGGGCCGAAGCTTACGTAGCGAACATCGTAGGGCTGCCCGACCTCCTCGAGCGCCCAGCGGACGCGCATGTCTCGCACCAGGCCCTTGGCGCCGTCGGGCACCCAGTCGAGCGCGGTGATGACGGGCTTCGTCATTCCTTTTCTCCCAATCCACCTGCGGGGCAGACGTGCGTCGCGCTCGTCAGTCGGCGATCGGCTGATGCTCGGGCGGGCCCTGCTCGGCGGCGGCCGGGTCCATCCAGAACGGTCCCCAGCCGTGCCCGTCGAAATCCTCGAACGCGCGGCTGTACATGAAGCCATCGTCCTCGGGATCGTGGGCTTCGCGACCGCCCGCGGCGATCGCGGCCTCGGTGACCGCATTCACGTCGGCGCGGCTGACGAACGACAAGGCATAGAGTGCGCCGCTGGTCGCATGCGAGTCGGCGATCTGTTTGGGCGTGAAGGTCGCGTAGAACGGCCTTGCGAGTAGCATGACGACGATTGAATCGGACCACACCATCGACGATGCCTGCTCGTTGCTGAACTTGGCGTTCTTCTCGAAGCCGATCGCTTCGTAGAACGCGGTCGACCTGGCGACATCGGCGACGGGGAGGTTGACGAAGATCATCTGGGACATCGGAGGTTCTCCTGGAGGGTAAGACGGTCAGCGCGCGCCGGCGCCGTAATCGAGGCTGGGATACCAATCGGTGCCGCGGCCCTCGGGGGTCATGTCGAGGATGTTCCACAGCGGCGTCGGATCGGGGGCGAGATGCGGATCGAAGCCGGTGTCGGCGGTTTCCGGCCCGCCTTCGGCTGCCCAGAACAGGCGCACCCTGTCGCCCCCGTCCTTCGACGGGGCAGGCTTGCGCTTCCAGACGAGGACGGCCGCGCCTTCGCCATCGTCGGTCAGTGCGTTGATGTCGCGTGCGAAATCGTCGCCGACGGTCTGGTAGAAATTGAGATGAGTCCAGCCGCGTTCGCGGGCGAAGGCACGCTGGCGCGCGACCGGCGAGCGGCCGACGATGGCGAGCGCAACC
The DNA here is from genome assembly GCA_946479505.1 of uncultured Sphingomonadaceae bacterium. The sequence goes on along the minus strand of CAMLGC010000034.1, from coordinate 17,111 downwards.
CGCTGCTCGATGTCGGGCGCGGGGATGTCGAGCGAGCCGACGAACGAGGTGCACATCGGACAGGGCCGTTCGCGCTCGGGGCCGTACATCCAGAAATAGGTGAAGAGCGTGTCGTGGGCACCGAACAGATCGGCGAGGCCGAGCTCGTTTCCGGCCGCGTCGAGGAAGCGATAATCCTTCGCCTCGGGGCCGGGCGGGAGCGCGCGGCGGCGTTCGGCGACGCGTTGAATGTGGCGACGAAGCTCGATCTCCTCGGCGAGCAGATCGGTGCGTGCGCGGCGATAATCGGTGCTTTCGCCCGGCCAACGCGTCGGATGAGCTTCGGCCATCTCGCGCGCCGATTTGAGCTGTTCGGCCGGGGGCAGGGTCGCAGTATCGCTCATGTCGATCTCCTCGGCGTTCGCGCTGTCGGCGAATCGCTGTTTGACGGTGATGCGCGTTTGAGTTATAAAAAGCAACTATGAAGTTAGAAAAAACAACTAAACGAGCCAAATTAACGACGAAGCGATGGTATGACGATGCGTGCGGCACCGCGTTGGCGATGGAACTGGTCGGCGAGCGCTGGTCGCTGCTGATCGTACGCGAGCTGATGTTCGGCGGGCGCCGCTTCGGCGAATTGCGCGCGAGCCTGCCCGGGATCAGCGCCAATGTTCTCACGATGCGGCTCGAGGGGCTCGAGCGCGCGGGGATTCTCAGGAAGCGTAAGCTGCCGCCACCCGCCTCGGTGCAGATCTACGAGCTTACCGACTGGGGCTATGAAAGCGAAACCGCGATCCAGGAGCTCGGCCGCTGGGCGGTGCGCTCGCCCCAGCACGACCCGACGCTGCCGCTTTCGGCCGCATCGATCATGATGTCGTTCCGTACGATGCTCTCGGCCGAGCGCGCGGGCGATCTCGCCGTGACGATCGGTTTCCGCTTCGGCGACGAGGTGTTCGTCGGGCGGATCGAAAAAGGCAAAATCACCGTGCGCCGCGACGATCCGGCCGATGCCGATCTGATCTTCACCACCGATCCGATGACGCTCGCCTCGGTCATCTATGGCGGCCGCCCGATCGAAGACGCCGAGGGCGTCGACAGCGTCGTCCTCAAGGGGGACCGGCGAATCGCGGAGCGCTTCATCACGCTGTTTCCGCTCTCCCCGAAGGTCTCATGAGATCGCACGATCGTCGCGTCGTGACGGTCTATTCGGCAAGGCGGCGATGGTTTATCGTCGCGGTGAAGGAGAGGAACATGCCGGCTGACGAAGACTTCGGGGAGCTTTGCACCTTGGTGGCGGCGCTCGCTCGCCATGTGGAGAAGCTGGCCCTTGGAACGCAAGGGCTCGCGATCCATCGCGAGATCAACGAAATCGGCAGCGCCGCGGAACGTCTTCGAGACAAATCCTCCAAAGGCTGAAGGCGGCTGCCGAGATTGGCTTCAGGTGTTCCGACCGGTTTTAGCGCTGCGGGATAATCCCGTTCTGCCATTTCGCGCCGACCGCTATATTGCGGGTGGGAACCCCAGCCTCTACCGAGCGCTGGACAAAGGCGCAAACGCCCCCGCAGGACCGACCGAATGACCGACATTCCCAACACCCAGCCCGACAGCCGCGAGACGACGGTGCTCGATGCGCCCGACAAGGCGATCAAGGTGCGCGACGTCTTCGGGATCGACAGCGACATGGAATGCCCCGCATTCAGCGAGGCGGACGAGCGCGTGCCCGATCTCGATCCCGCCTATGTCTTCGATCCGGACACCACGCTCGCGATCTGCGCGGGCTTCGCGCACAATCGGCGCGTGATGGTGCAAGGCTATCACGGCACCGGCAAGTCGACGCATATCGAACAGGTCGCGGCGCGGCTAAACTGGCCGTGCATCCGCATCAACCTCGATGCGCACATCAGCCGCATCGACCTCGTCGGGCGCGATGCGATCGTGCTGCGCGACGGCCAGCAGGTGACCGAGTTTCGCGAAGGCCTGCTCCCTTGGGCGCTCCAGACGCCCACCGCGCTCGTGTTCGACGAATATGATGCGGGCCGCCCCGATGTGATGTTCGTGATCCAGCGCGTGCTCGAGACCGAGGGCAAGCTAACCCTGCTCGACCAGAACCGCGTGATCCGGCCGAACCCCTGGTTCCGCCTGTTCTCCACCGCGAACACGGTGGGGCTGGGCGACACGAGCGGGCTCTATCACGGTACCCAGCAGATCAATCAGGGCCAGATGGACCGCTGGAACATCGTCGTCACCCTCAACTATCTGCCGGCGGCGACCGAGGCGCAGATCGTGCTCGCCAAATCGGGCGAATACGACAAGCCCGAGGGCAAGAAGACCGTCGAGGATATGGTTCGCGTCGCGGACCTGACACGCAAGGGGTTCATCAACGGCGACATCTCGACCGTGATGAGCCCGCGCACCGTCATCACCTGGGCGCAGAATGCGCTGATCTTCGGCGATATCGGCTTCGCGTTCCGGCTGTCGTTCCTCAACAAGTGCGACGAGGCGGAACGCGCGCTGGTCGCCGAATATTATCAGCGCGTGTTCGGGAAGGATCTGCCCGAAAGCGTGGTAGGGATGGCGTAAAGCTACTCAAATAGCGGCATCTGGCCTATATCTGAGGACATGGACAAGACCGAGGCTCTTCAACGACTCCGAGCGCGCGAGGCGGACTTGCGTGCGATGGGGATCGAACAGCTTTCGCTGTTCGGCTCGGTCGCGCGCGGAGACCAGACTGACGGTTCGGACGTCGATCTTGCCGTGCGCTTCAGCCCCGCGGCCCGGGCGAGCATCAGCGTCTTCGAATTCCTCGACGTGCGGGACGCAATTGCTGATCTGCTCGGTCGTCCGGTGGACCTCGTTACAGAGCCGGCGCGGCGGCCTCGCTTCCAGCAGCGAATCAATCGGGATCGTCTCCTTGTCTTCTGAGCGCGAACGCGATCGTCTGAAGGACATCATCGAAAATATCGACGCGATCGATCGATATGTCGGCGATCGTTCCTTCGAGGCTTTCTCGGTGGAGCGCATCGTAATCGACGCAACCGAACGCTGCCTCAGCAGGATATCCGAAGCGGTGATAAAGATCGGCGCAGACCGCATGGCTGTGCTCGCGCCGGAAATTCCCGTCGAACGCGTCCGCGGTCTCGGCAATCTGTTGCGTCACGCATATGACGTGGTCGATCTTGAACAGATTTACATCCTGGTGCGTAAACACCTGCCGCCCTTGCGCACAGCCGTCCGTAAGGCACTGGAGCGCTAAGTGGCGTCCGAAACGCCCCTCGACCGCTTCAAGAACGTGCTCGGCGGCGCGGCGCGTGCGCTGTCGCACGAGGCGGAGCTGGAGCTGGCGTTTACCGCCGATGCGCCGTCGCAGCACGGAAAGAACATCAAGGTGCCGATGCCGGCGCGGCAACTGCCGGCCGACCAAGTTGCCGAGGCGCGCGGGTTTGCGGACCAGTTCGCTCTGCGGCTGCGGCTGCACGACAATGGGCTGCACCTGAAGGGCGCGCCGAGCGAGGCGGTGGCGCGGGCCGTGTATGATGCGGTCGAAAATGCGCGTGTCGAGGCATTGGGATCGCGCGGCTATGCCGGTGTCTCCGCCAATCTCGAAACCGCGCTCGCGCTTCGGTTACGATCGGATCCGATCACGCGTGCCCGAACCAGGGACGAAGTGCCGCTATCGACCGCGCTCGGGCTGATCGTGCGCGAGCGGCTGACGGGACGCGCGCCGCCGGCTGCGGTCGCGCCGGGCATGGCGCTGGTGCAGGACTGGATCGAGGAGAAGGTGGGCGGCGATCTCGACGCGCTCGGGCTCGCGATCGACGACCAGGCCGTCTTCGCGGATCTTTCCAAGAAGCTGTTGCGCGATCTCGATCTCACCGAGGGCGAGATGCTGCCCGAGGACGATGACGAGGGCGGCAGCGACGACGAGGGCGAGCAGGAGGAAGGTTCGGACGAAGGCGAAGAGGGTGAGGACCAAGGCGAGCAGGGCGAAGGCGATGTCGAGGCTCGCGGCGAGCAGCAGCAATCGGACGAGCAGGAAGGCGAGGGCGAATTCGAGGAGGAATCGCTCGACGACGCCGAGGGCGAGCTCGGCGAGGATGGCGACGAGGGGATGCTTCCCGTCCGGCCCAACCGCCCCTTCTCCGATCTTGCCCCGAGCTTCGACTACAAGGTCTGGACGACCCGGTTCGATGAGGTGATCGCCGCGACCGACCTGTGCGACGCCGACGAGCTTACGCGGCTGCGCGCCTATCTCGACCAGCAGCTCGTCCATCTGCAATCGGCGGTGTCGAAGCTCGCCAACCGGCTCCAGCGGCGGCTGATGGCGCAGCAATCGCGGTCGTGGGATTTCGACCAGGAAGAAGGGCTGCTCGACGCCGCGCGGCTCGCGCGCGTGGTGGTCAACCCGACGCATTCGCTCTCCTACAAGATCGAGCGCGACACCGAATTCCGGGACACGGTGGTCACGCTGCTGATCGACAATTCGGGGTCGATGCGCGGGCGGCCGATCGGGATCGCGGCGATCTCCGCCGACATCCTCGCGCGCACGCTCGAGCGCTGCGGGGTCAAGACCGAAATCCTCGGCTTCACCACGCGCGCCTGGAAGGGCGGACAGAGCCGTGAAGCCTGGCTCGCGGCGGGGCGTCCGCCGCATCCGGGGCGGCTCAATGACATCCGCCATATCGTGTACAAGCAGGCCGACGAGCCGTGGCGGCGGGCGCGCGCCAGCCTCGGGCTGATGATGCGCGAAGGGCTGCTCAAGGAGAATATCGACGGCGAGGCGTTGCTCTGGGCGCATGCGCGGCTGATCGCGCGGACCGAGGAGCGCAAGATCCTGATGGTGATCTCCGACGGGGCGCCGGTCGACGATTCGACGCTCAGCGTCAATTCGGGGAGCTATCTCGAACGGCATCTGCGGCAGGTGATCGGCTGGATCGAATCGCGCTCGCCGGTCGAGCTTGCCGCGATCGGAATCGGCCATGACGTGACCCGCTATTACAGCCGCGCGGTGACGATCATGGATGCCGAGCAGCTTGGCGGCACGATCATCGAGCAACTCGCCGCATTGTTCGACAAGGAATGAGAGTTACGCCGCCTCGCGGCGGCTTTCAGGGCCCCGCCAAACGGTCGGTGACGATCGCGGGACACCAGACCTCGATCAGCCTCGAACCCGTCTTCTGGCGCGCGCTCGAAGCCGCCGCCGCGACGCAGGAGCTGCCGCTCAATGCGCTCGTCGCCGAGATCGACGCGCTGCGCATCCTCGCTGACGATCCGCCCAATCTTGCCAGCGCGCTTCGGACGTGGATTCTCGCGAACAGAAGTGAGAATTATTCGCAATAGCGTTGACACTGCGAACCAGTCGCAATAGCAGGCCCCTTCGATCGCAGCCAAAAAGGGGATTTTGCACCGTGCCTTCGTTCGCCGCTACCCGTCCGCGTTCCGCTTCCGCGCCAGCCTTCCTGGCGCTGAGCTGCATCGGCGCCTTCGCGTGCGGACCGGCGCAGGCCGCGACCACGGACAAGAGTTCGGCCGCCAACGACGATCCGCAGGTCCGTGCCGACGATCCGCCGCACGACATTCTCGTCAATGGCGAGCGCCAGCGCGGCGCCAAGGATGTCGCACCGCTCGTCGATACGCCGCGCTCGGTCGTCGTGCTCCCCGAAAAGGTGATCGAGCAGACCGGCTCGACCACGCTCGAACAGGCGCTGCGCACCGTGCCGGGCATCACCTTCGGCGCCGCCGAGGGCGGCAATCCGATCGGCGACCGGCCCTTCATCCGCGGCTTCGACAGCCAGGGCTCGATCTATGTCGACGGCGTCCGCGATTTCGCCTCGCAGACGCGCGAGGTGTTCGCGATCGAATCGGTGCAGATCGTGCGCGGCTCCGATTCGACGCTCGGCGGGCGCGGCTCGGCGGGCGGCACGATCAACATCATTTCCAAGCTGCCCCAGAACGACAATTTCGCGACCGCGGCGCTGAGCTACGGCACCGACGACTACACGCGCATCACCGCCGACGTGAACGGCCGCCTCACCGACCACGTCGCCGCGCGGATCGAGGCGGTGTGGCACGATCAGGACGTGGCGGGGCGCGACGCGATCTGGCAGCGCCGCTGGGGCGTGGCGCCTTCTGTGACGATCGGGCTCGGCACCCCGACGCGGCTCACCGCCGCTTATTATTATCTCGAAAGCCACGAGCTGCCCGACAGCGGCATTCCGTTCCTCTACACGCTCGACAACGCGCCCGAGGGGGTTACGATCACCGAGCCCGCATTGGGCGACATCACGACCATCTCGGGCGCGACGGGGCATGTCGACCGCGACACCTTCTACGGCCTCGCCGATCGCGACTTCCGCGACACCAGCACGCACCAGGCGACGTTGCGGGCAGAGCACGACTTCGGAGACGTGACGCTGCGCAACACCGCGCGCTTCACGCACAACGATCAGGCGTACAGCTTCCTCCTGCCCGACGACAGCAAGGGCAACGTCTTCGGCACCGATCCGTCGAATCCGGCGACCGCGGGCGGGCTGGTGTGGCGGCGCGCCAACACCCGCTATGGCTATGCCGAGGGCCTCATCGACCAGACCGACCTGTTCGGGGAGGTCGAAACGGGCGGCATTCGCCACAGCTTCGCCGTCGGCGCCGAACTCTCCTGGGAGAAGGCGCGCCGCGGCAGCCTCGACATTGCGGACGGATCGAGCTTCAATCCGCGCTGCACCGATCTCGCACTCGCACGCTTCTACTGCACCAGCCTTTTCGACCCGAACCCCTATGATCCGTGGGTCAATTACGCGTCGGATACGTCGGACGTGGTCGTGCCCGTTACCCGGGGCGCCCCGTGGGAGGAGACGCAGAACGAGGCCGAGACACAAGCCATCTATGCGTTCGATTCGATTACGCTCGCAGAGCCGCTGATCCTCAATCTCGGCGCGCGCTACGATCACTATCACACGACCGTGATTCCTGCGACGGATGCGAGCGGGGAGGCGGTCGCGCCGATCGAACGGTCGGACGACCTGCTCAACTGGCAGGCGGGGCTGATCTTCAAGCCCAGCGAGAATGCGAGCCTCTACGCTTCCTACGCGACCTCCTCGACGCCGCCGAACAGCCTGCTGGGCGAGGGCCGCGAGGACAATAGCGTCACCGGCAGCCGCCGCGAGCCGCCGATCGATGTCGAGGATCTGAAGCCGCAAAAGACCAAATCGTTTGAGATCGGCGCCAAAGCGACGCTGTTCGACGGGCACCTGTCGCTGGGCCTCGCCGCGTTCCAGACCGACACCGATAATGCCCGCGTGCTCGGCCCGGACAACAGTGTCGAGTTCGTCGGCAGCCAGCGCATCCGCGGGATCGAATTGAGCATCAATGGCGAAATCCTGCCGGGCTGGACCGTGTTCGGCGGCTACAGCTACCTCGATCCCGAGGTGACCGACGGCGGCTACACCGCGCTCGCCGTCGCGGCGGTGGGCGACCAGCCGGCGACGAGTGTGCTCGTGCCCTCGATCAACACCGGCCGGCAGGTGCCGCAGGTGGCCAAGGATAGCGCGACGCTGTGGACCAATGTCGACCTGGGCCGCTTCAGCGCGGGCGTCGGCGCCTTCTACACGAGCCGCGTCTATGGCGGCTATCAGGACAACCGCCGTGCCGAGCAGGATGCCGATGGCAACGTCTCGGTGATCCCGGCGACGAAGACGCTGATCCGCTCGGCGCCCGGATACATCCGCGTCGACGCGCGCGCGGCATACCAGATCAGCGACGCGATCGCGCTCAGCGTCAACGTGCAGAACCTGACCGACGAGACCTATTTCAACCAGGTCTATACCTCGCACTATGCGAGCATCGCCCCCGGCCGCTCGGCCTTCGCCACGCTGGAGGTAGGGTTTTGAAGAGTCTTGCCAATACCTCCCCGGCACGGGGAGGGGGACCAGCCGAAGGCTGGTGGAGGGGTGCGCCGGCGCTAGCCGGCGCTGGTGCGCCGGCCCCCTCCACCAGCCGCTGCGCGGCCGGTCCCCCTCCCCGTGCCGGGGAGGTATTGGATGCTCTCACCGCCGACGAGATCGCGCAACGCCTCTCCGGCTCGCCGGAGGAACGCGCCGCCTTCGTCCGCACCGCCGCTGAGGCCGAAATCACCGAGGCGCAGGCCCTCTACGGCCAGATGCTGCTCGACGGCGCGGGGGTGGCGGTCGACCAGCGCGCGGCGCTCGGCTGGTTCACGCGTGCCGCCGCGCAGCATCATGCGATGGCGATCAACATGGTCGGGCGCTGCTACGATCTCGGCTGGGGCACCCCGGTGATGAAGGACCGCGCCGCGGCGTGCTTCCGCATCGCGGCCGGGATGGGCCTCGATTGGGCGATGTACAATTATGCCACGCTGCTCGCGCTCGGCGAGGGCGTCGCGGAGGACAAGGCGGCGGCGCTTTCGTGGCTCCAGAAGGCGGCGGCGCTCGGCAACGCCAAGGCGATCAACTTCGTCGGCAGCTTCCACGAAGACGGCTGGGTGGTCGCGCGCGATCTCGATCGCGCGGCCGAATGTTACGCGCAGGCGGCGGAGGGCGGCGATTTTCGCGGATGCTTCAACCATGCGCGGATGCTCGGTGCGGCAGGCAAGGTCGACGACGCCCTCGTGTGGGTCGCGCGCGCCGGTGAGAGCGCGACCGCGGCGTTCCTCGACAAGGCCGAGGCGTGGCTGCGGCGCTCGACGGTGCCGGGCTTCGCCGAGCACGGCCCGACGATGCTCCGGCGCGGGAAGGCGGCCGCATGCTGATCGCGATCCCGGATGTGCTGGGCGCCGCGCAGATCGCCGAGGTGCGCCGGCTGATCGACGCCGGCGACTGGGTCGACGGCAACGCCACCTCGGGCGCGCAATCGGCACTCGCCAAGCGCAACCGGCAACTGCCCGAAGACTCCGACGCGGCAAAGCGGGCAGGGTCCATCGTGCTCGATGCGCTCGCCGCGTCGCCGCTCTTCGTCGCGGCCGCATTGCCGCTCAAGGTCTTCCCGCCGCTGTTCAACCGCTACGAGGGCGGCGACGCGTTCGGAATGCACGTCGACAATGCCGTGCGGATCAAGCGCGGCAGCGATTTCCGCATCCGCAGCGACCTGTCCGCCACGCTCTTTCTCGAAGAGCCCGAACATTATGACGGCGGCGAGCTGGTGATCGAGGATGCGCTCGGTATGCAGCGCGTCAAGCTGCCCGCGGGGCACATGGTGCTCTACCCGGCCTCGAGCCTCCACCGCGTCGAGCGGGTGACGCGGGGCTGCCGCACCGCGTCGTTCTTCTGGGTCCAGTCGATGGTCCGCGACGACGGCGCCCGGCGAATCCTGTTCGAGCTCGATCAGGGCGTCCAGGCGGCGGGCGCGGCGATGGGCCAGGACGACGCGGCGGTGATCCAGCTCACGGGCGTGTACCACAACCTGCTCCGCCGCTGGGCGGAGTGCTGAGGGCAAGCATGAACAAGCTCGCATGGCGCCGCGCCTGGTTTCAGGCGCACAAGTGGATCGGCCTCTCGCTCGCGATCCTCATCATTCCCCTGTGCCTGACGGGATCGGCGCTCGTCTGGAAGGATTCCACCGATCGGCTGGTCAATCCGGCGCGCTATGCGACGAGCGGCGCAGCGGTGCTGCCGGTCGACCGCTATGTCGGCGCGGCGCGCGCGGTGTTCGCGCCGGGTGAACGCATCGCCAGCATCGAACTGCCCGAAGGCGATGGGCCGGTCGTCGTTTCGGCGGTGCAGCCGCGCCCCGAAGGTGCGCGCGGCCGGCCGGTACGGACGAGCGCCTATCTCGATCCGCCCACCGCGCGCGTGCTCGACACGGCGAGCAGCGACACCGGCGTGCTGCGCGTGATGCACATCCTCCACGGCAGCCTGATGGTGCCTGGCGTCGGGCGCAAGATCGTCGGCTGGATCGGCGTCGCGATGATGATCTCGGCCTTTACCGGTCTGTGGCTGTGGTGGCCGACGGTCGGCCGCTGGACGCGTGGGCTGCGCTGGCGGCGCCACCGCAATCTCGACACCAACCTGCACCATCTGGCGGGCTTCTGGATCGCGCTCCCGTTGTTCGTGCTGTCGCTCACCGGTGCATGGATTTCCTTCCCCGGCTTCTTCGGCGCGCTGAGCGGCGTGGCCGACCGAGGCGAGCGGGGGCCGCCGCGGCGAGGCGGGGGAGAGCCGCTCGTCGAAACGCGGCAATCGGCCGATGCGGCGGCCAGGATCGCGCGCGCGCGGGTGCCCGGCGATGTGCGCGAGATCGAATGGCCGAGCGGCGAAGAGGCGCGGTGGAGCGTGACCATCGACCGCGCGGACGGCGCGACGCAGGTCGAGGTCGCGGATGCGAGCGGGACGATTGCCGACGTCTCGACCCCCCGTGCTCACGGTGGCCCCGGAATTGCGGGGCTGATGCGGCGAATCCATGACGGGCAGGGGACGGCGCCTGTGTGGCAGGCGATCGTCTTCCTCGGCGGTCTGCTGCCCGCGATGCTCGGCGTGACCGGCGTCATCATGTGGGCGCGCGCACGGCGTTGGCGCGGGCAGGTGAAGGCCAAAAGGAAAGCCACGGCCTGAGCGTGCCGTCGGCCCTCACAGTATATTCACTGTTTGTTCTTTTCCGCTGTCCTACAACCCTGCATTCGTGCCATTCCCCGCGCTGCTCTTTGATTCGGTTGATCCACCCGCGCGCCGGCAATTCTTTGTCGGCCGAGCGGCCGTGCCCGTTGTCGCACGACATTCGGGAAGGGCATGTAGGGGGGGACGTAGTGTCACCTTTGCAGCCTTCCGCGCTTCGGGCGGATAGAATTGCGAGCGCACCGCCCCGTTCGTCGGCGCGGAACGCCGAGCCGATTCCTCTGCTCTCGATTCGCTTTTTCGAGCGGAAGCGAACGCTACCTTCCCAGCAGCACTCGTGCCTGGCCGGCGATCTGCGCGAGCATCGCCGCGTTCGGCGTGGGGGCGAGGCGGGCGCGGGCGACGAGATGCTTGAACTGGTCGACGCGGGCGCGGTTTTCCCCGAGGAACCTGTCGACCAGCGCTTGCGGGTCTTTGCCCTTGGTGCGGCCCAGGAACTCGAGGCGGAGCTGCTGGAAATCGCGCGCGAGGCCCGCGAGCAGCAGCCGTTCCCACGGGTCGCCCGACGAGATGCGTGCGGCGTTCGCCTGCGCCCAATCGAGCCCGAGCGCGCTGCCCAGGCTTGTGAACGCACGGGTGAGCACGACCTCGTCGATGCCGAGCCGCTGGCCGAGATCGGCAAGGCCGACGGCGCCGTCGAGCTCGTAGAGCCGCACGACCTTCTGGACGAGCTTCTTGGGCGCACCTTCGGCCTCGAGCTTTTCGACGATGCGGCTCGATTGCGCCTGGACCTCCTCGAGCAGCAGCGACTTGGCCTGGCGGCCGAGCTGCTCGATTCCCGGCTTGATCCGCGCGACGATCGGGGCCGGCTCGGAGCCGGGCGGGCAGATGCGCAACAGGTCCGCGATCTGCGAGCGCACTGCGACTGCGATCTCGTCGAACAGCGCGATCCGCGCGCGCTCGGGCATCTCGGCCGCCTCGATCTCGGCCCAGAGCGCGGGCAGATCGAACAACCGTTCGGCGGCGACGAACATCGCCGCGATGTCGAGGATCGCCGCACCCTCTTCCTCGCCGAGCTCGACCGGATGGAGCACCCCCAGCCGATTGATGATCCGGTTGGCAAGCTTGGTCGCGACGATCTCCCCACGCAGCCGGTGCGCATCGATTGCGGCCGCGAATTTCTTGCGCATCGCCGGCGGGAAGGCGGCGTGGAGCTGCGGCTTCATCTCGTCGGCGCAGGCGAGCGGGCCCTGCTCGATCGCGTCCTGGAGCGCGAGCTTGGCGGTCGCGAGCAGCACGGCGAGTTCGGGTCGCGTCAGCCCGAGCCCTTCCTGCGCGCGGCGGAGCAGCTCGTCATTGGGCGCGAGCCCCTCGACCGCGCGGTCGAGGCGTCCTGAGCTTTCGAAAATCTCGATCGCGCGGACATAGCTCGGCAGCGACAGCGCACCGTCGTTCTCCATCATCGACAGCGCGAGCGTCTGGAGCCGGTTGTCCTCGAGTACGAGGAAGGCGACGTCCTCGGTCATGTCGGCGAGCAAGGCGTTGCGCTTCTCGAACGAGAGACGGCCTTCCATCACCTCGCGATTCAGAGCGATCTTGATGTTGACCTCATTGTCCGAGCAATCGACGCCGGCCGAATTGTCGATGAAGTCAGTGTTGATCCGGCCACCGCGCGAGGCGAACACGATGCGGCCGGCCTGCGTGACGCCCAAATTCGCCCCCTCGCCGATCACGGTCGCGCGGACCTGCTCGGCATTGACGCGCAGCCGGTCGTTGGCCGGATCGCCGACCTCGATATGCGCCTCGGCCGCGGCCTTCACATAGGTGCCGATGCCGCCGAACCAGATCAGATCGACCGGCGCCTTGAGGATCGCCGAGATCAGCGCGGCGGGCTCGAGCTCGTCGGCCTCGACGTCGAGCATCTCCTTGACGGGCTTGGATAGCTTGATCGTCTTGTCTTGCCGCGAAAAGACGCCGCCGCCCTTCGAGATCAGCTTCTTGTCGTAATCCTCCCAGCTCGATCGCGGCAGGTCGAACAGCCGCTGGCGCTCGTTCCAGCTCGTCTCGGGGTCGGGATCGGGATCGAGGAAGATGTCGCGATGGTCGAACGCCGCGTGGAGACGGATCGTCTTCGACAGCAGCATGCCGTTGCCGAACACGTCGCCCGACATGTCGCCGCAGCCGACGACGCTGACGGGCTCGGTCTGTACGTCCACCCCGCGCTCGGCGAAGTGGCGCTGGACCGAGATCCAGCCGCCGCGCGCGGTGATGCCCATCGCCTTGTGGTCGTAGCCATGGCTGCCGCCGCTCGCGAAGGCGTCGCCCAGCCAGAAATCCTGATCAATTGCGATGGCATTGGCGATGTCGGAGAAGGAGGCGGTGCCCTTGTCGGCGGCGACCACGAAATAGGGGTCGTCTCCGTCGCGGATCACGACCTTGGCAGGATGGACGACCTTGCCCTCGACGATGTTGTCGGTGAGCGACAGCAGCGCGCGGATGAAGATGCGGTAGCTCTCGGTGCCCTCGGCGATCCAGGCATCGCGATTGGCGGGCGAGGGGAGCCGCTTGGGATAGAAGCCGCCCTTGGCGCCGGTCGGCACGATCACCGCATTCTTGACGCGCTGGGCCTTCATCAGCCCCAGAACCTCGGTGCGGAAATCGTCGCGCCGGTCGGACCAGCGCAGCCCGCCGCGCGCGACCGCGCCGGCACGAAGGTGGATGCCCTCGACGCGGGGCGAGTAAACGAAGATCTCGCGCCACGGCACCGGCGCGGGCAGGTTCGGCACGAGCTTCGAATCGAGCTTGAAGGCGAGCGCTTCCTCGCCCGATGGCGCGAAGGCGTTGGTGCGCAGCGTGGCGGCGACGACGCCGCGGACCGCGCGCAGGATGCGGTCGTCGTCGATCGCGGAGACGGCATCGAGCCCGCGATCGATCGCCTTGCGCGCGGCCTCGATCGCCGCCGTGCGATCGCCCTTCTGCGCCGGATCGTGCGCCGCCTCGAAGCGCTCGACGAGCGCGGTCGCGACCTTCGGCGCGCGGCGCAGCGCGTCGACGACGGTCGCAAGCCCGTAGCTCAACCCGGCCTGGCGCAGGTAGCGGAACCATGCGCGGAACAGCACGACCGAGCCGGGCTTCATGCCGACATCGACGATCAGCCGGTTGAACGCGTCGTTTTCGGCATGGCCTTCGAGCACCGCGGCGATCGCGCCTTCGAGCACGCTCGTGTCGCCGGCGCAGAGCTCCGCCTCCGCGCCGCTCGCCGACGAGATGAGGAAATCGTGGACGAAGCCGTGATGCTCGTCGTCGAGCGCGGTCGGCACCTCCTCGATGACGCGGAACCCGAAATTCTCGAGCACGGGCACCGCGTCCGACAGCTCGACGGCGCCGCCCAGCCGATAGATCTTGAGCCGCGGTGTGCCCTTGCGGCAGCGATAGAGCCGCACCTGGCGCGCATCGGGCGACGGCAGCGCGGCGAGGCGCAGGATGTCCTGGGCTGCCTCTTCCGCGTCGTTCGAGCCGCGATAGCCGTTGGGAAAGGTTCCGGCATGGCGCATCGCGAGCCGCGCCGCACGTGCTGGCTCGACATGGTGGGCGAGCGCGGCTTCGACCGCGGGCACCCAGCCGCGCACCATCTTCTCGAGCTGCTCGTCGAGCAGCGCGGCATCGGGCATCCGGCCTTGCCCACGCATGTCGAGCGTGTAGCGGATCATCGCGACGACGCCGTCCTCCATCGCGATCGACCAGCTCAGCAGGCCGGCATGGGCGGCGTTCGCGAGCATCTCGCCGATCGCGACCCGGCGCGCGGTCGACAGATCGTCACGCGGAAGCCACACGAAGGCGAACAGGTGGCGCCCCAGCGTCGAGCGGATCACCACCAGCTTGGGCCGCGGCCGATCGGCGAGCGACATCGAGGTGAGCGCAAGCTCCTCGAGCGCATCGGGCATGAACGCGGTAACGAGGTCGTGCGGCAGCGCCGCGAGCGCATGCGTGAGCGCCTTGCCGGTATGACCCTTGGGGTCGAAGCCGAATTTGGCCTCGAGCGCCGAAAGCCGCGCGCGCAGCACCGGCACTTCCTGCGGCGGCGCGTTGAGCGCGGCGCTGGTCCACAGCCCGGCGTGGATCGAGAGGCCGGCGACCTTGCCGTCCTCGACGATCGGCACCACCGCGAGATCGAGCGGCACCGCACGATGCACGGCCGAGATCAGGTTGGACTTCAAGAGCAGGGGCGGCTCGCCCCCAGCCTCGAACCAGTCGAGCGCAAGCTCGCGCGAGGCGTCGGCGAGCATCGGCACCGGCTGCGGATTGCGCGCGATGCCGAGCACGTCGGAGGTCGTGCCGTCGCGCCGCCAGGTCTCGTGGCCGAGCAGCGTGAGGTTGCGATCGAGGAACCAGTGGAGCAGGGCCGCGCCCTCAAATCCGTCTTCATCCTGCCCGATCCGGACGGCGTCGGCGTGCATCACCTTCTGGAGCTTGTCCCAGTCGCGCACCGCCGCTCGAACGTCGGCGAGGTTGCGCTCGATCGCGGTGACGAGGCCGCGGCGCCCGCGCGCATCGACGCGCGCGAGCTCGATATAGATCATCGATTCGGGTGCGCCGCCGGTGCCGACCGCCTCGAGCTTGCCGTCCCGGCTGCGTTCGACCGGAACGATCGGGTGGATGATGCGGTCGATCGCGATGTCGTGCGCGTTGATCGTCGCGGCGATCGAATCGACCAGGAACGGCATGTCGTCGTTGATGATCGCGAGCCGCATCCGCCGCTCGCTGGCGCCGCCGCCGGGCATCGTCTCGAGCGCGAGCCGGGGCTTGCCCGGCTTGCGGGTCTCGGCGGTCTTGGCGACGAAGCGGGCCGCCTCCTTCTGCTGCTCCTTGCCGAAGCCGTGGAGCTCGCCGGGAAGCGCGCCGTCGGTGAGATGCCTGATGAGCTTTTCCGCCAGCGACGTGAGCGTGGTCTTGGTCATGCGCGCCCCTATGCGCCCGGCGATTCGCTATCTCAAGAGCCGTTCGGGCGCGCGAGCATGCTTCGCAACAAAGCGCCCAATGTTACCGCTGACACCGAAATTTTCAGTGCGCAGCCTGGCGGATCGCGCGGCTGGTGAGCGTCTCCGATCCGTCGACGCTCGCAACGATGTCGAGCATGCCCGCGCCGCTCGCGCGCGCCAGCAGGAGCACATATTCGCCGGTAACGGCATCGGTCTCGATCGCGACCGAGGCGAGCGGCGGACGCGCGGCCAGCTTCTCCGCGGCGCGCTGCGTGGCGTCGGCGCGGGCCGGCGGGCGCCGGCAGGCGCGCTCGGCCTGGACGATGCCCTTGATCCCGCCGTCCGACTGTTCGAGGAGCTGTGCAAGCGCGCCGCGGCCGACCTGATGGCGCTGGGCGTGCGCGAGGACGGTCGCGAATTCGGTAATCCGCGTCTTGTCGTATTCCTTGCCGAAGACGAGCTTGACGATCGGCGTCATCGGCGCACGTGCCTGCGGTTTGATTCCGGCCTGGGTGAGCAGGGCGGCATAGCCTTCTTCGT
Organism: uncultured Sphingomonadaceae bacterium; assembly: GCA_946479505.1. Next base: position 1,054 of record CAMLGC010000034.1, on the reverse strand, counting down.
CCTCGTCCGTCGCCAGTGCGAAATCGTGCGCGCGACCGAGCGCGCGATACAATGCGGAGCGGCTGCGCGTATCCGCCGCGCGCACGGCGGCGGCGGTCTGCTGCGCGAGCAGAAGCTGGTCGGCGAGTGCCGTTGCGACCGGTGCGGCGAGATCGGTCTCTTCCGCCGTGTCCCCCGTATCGCTTTCGCTCTGCGCGCTCGGGCCGTCCGCCCAAACCGGGGCGGTCGGCGTCACGCGCGGCGCGGTACGCATCGAGGCGTCGACCTCGGCAACGAGCTTCTTCTGCGTCGTCGAGTCGACCAGTTCCTTCCAGTTGATCACGCCGTAGATGAAATCGATTGTGTCCTCGTTCGACGAGAAGGGCATCAGGATGCCGCGATACAGCGTCGGATTGCCGCGGCTCGCGACGAATTCGGCCTCGAAGCCGATCGGCGCGCGATTGGCGATGATCTGGAGATAATGATCGGTGAGACGCGAGAGCAGTGACCGGCTCGGCACGTCGGCGATGCTCGCGATCGACGAATCGAGCCCACATTCCTCGCGCAGCGCGCGGCCGAGAAAGCGGATCGCCGGATTTTCGACGCCGGCCGAAAAGTCGAGCAGAACGCTGTTGGGCCCGAAATCGGAAATGTTCGCCGGATCGAGATCGTCGATCGACGGGTAGGCGCGCTTGTGCAGCAGCGACACCCAATGATTATAGGCGCGCACGTGCATTCGGCGCTCGTCGGAGCCGATCTCGTGACCGACATCGTTGACCGCGGGATCGCCGTCGTCACCGGCATCGGTGTCGATCCGGTCGTCGTCCAAACCGCGAAGCGTGTCCATGCGCTATCCCCAGGCGACGAGAATTTCGTCCATTACAGCCGCTGTTCTGCCCCGTGCGTGGTAAACGAAGCGTAAAGCTAGAAGCGACCACGCGAACCCGCTTGTCAGGCACGAGCGGACCTGTTAGTCGCGCCGCCTTCCAGCCACCCGTGGCTGTCGGGCGCCGCTTTAGCTCAGCTGGTAGAGCATCGCATTCGTAATGCGGGGGTCACAGGTTCGAGTCCTGTA
>CAMLGC010000033.1 GCA_946479505.1 uncultured Sphingomonadaceae bacterium | reverse complement strand
CGCGACGGCCTGACCGCGGAGTTCCGCGACGGCATCGTGACAATGGTCGAGACCGCACTCGACGAAGGCGTCGTGCTGCGCGAACAGGGCGCCAAGGCGTCGATGCTCGCGCGCGGGATGCTCGGCAAGGCGAGCGAGGTCGCCGCGGCCGCCGAGCAATCGGCAGTGGCGATGCGCGAGGCGGCGCAGACTGCGGCCGGCCTCATCCGCGCGATCGAGGATGCGCGCGGCGAGGTCGAGGCGGCCGCCGAGATCGCGACGCGTGCTTCCGACCAGGCGGGCGCCGCCGTCGGCACCTCCGAAGCACTCAGCGATCACGCCAAGTCGATCGAATCGATCCTCGGCCTGATCCGCGATATTGCCGGGCAGACCAACCTGCTCGCCTTGAACGCCACGATCGAGGCGGCGCGTGCCGGCGATGCCGGCCGCGGCTTCGCGGTCGTCGCGCAGGAAGTGAAGTCCCTCGCCAACCAGACCGCGCGCGCAACCGACGACATCGCCGCCAAGATCGCCGCGATCCAGTCCGCCACCAACTCGACCGTCGAGACCAACGTCTCGATCCGCGACACCGTCTCCGAGGTTCAGGAATCGGCCAATCGCATCCGCTCGGCGATGGAAACGCAGGCCCAGACCGTCACCGCGATCACCGCCGCGGTCGACGAGACCGCGCTCGCCGCCGATTCGATGTCCAACACCATCGCCGCGATCCGCGAGGATACCGAAACCGTCGCCAGCGAAATCGACAATGTCGGCAGCGGCTTCGATGCGCTCGACGGGCGGCTCGGCAGCCTCAAGCACAGCGCGGGCGATTTCGCCGCGAAGGTCGCTGCCTGAACGGTTGACCGGAGAAGGGCAGGAGCATGGACGACCGGCAGGATGTGAAGGCCCGTCGCGCTGGGCTGATCGAATCGATCCGCCAGCGCCTCCATTCCTACGATCGCGACGGGGCGATCGCGGCGGCGAGCGGCGAGATCAGCGCGCTGATCGCCGATCATTGCCAGGAAATCGCAGACGCGTTCCTCCAGCCGTTTTTCGACAATCCCGACATGCGCGCGCAAAGCGGCGAGATGTCGCCCGACGCGCGCATGCGCCAGCGCCGCGAATCCGCCGATTATGTCCGCCAGAAATATGCCCGGCCGCTGAGCGCTGAATGGGTCGAGATGGCGCTGCGCAACGCGGGCCGCTGCCACAAGGCGGGCGTGCCGATGCACGCGTATCTGTCGGCCCTGTCGTGCGGCCACACGCGCGTGATCGAGATCATCCGCGCCTCCAATCCCGGCGTCGCCGATGCGTGCCGCCTCAGCGACGTCATCCAGCGGCTCGCGATGGTCGAGGCCGCGGTAATGGCCGAACATTACGGCCACCGCGAAGACGAGCGCGCGCGCCGCGAACGCCATGCGCAATCGGCCGAGTTCCGAGACACGATCGGACTGACGCTCGAAGCGACGGTTGAGCTCGGCTCGCGCGCGCGGCTCCAGGCGCAGAACGCCGCGACTTCCGCGCGCGGAATGCTCGGCAAGACAAGCGAGGTCGCCGCCGCCTCGGAGCAATCCGCGATCGCCATGCGCGAAGCGGCGCAGACCGCGGCGGGGCTGATCCGCGCGATCGAGGATGCACGCTCCGAGGTCGAGGCCGCGGCCGAGATCGCGACGCGCGCGTCGGACCAGGCCGGCGCCGCAGTCGGCATGTCCGAGACGCTTTCCGACCACGCCAAGTCGATCGAATCGATCCTCGGCCTGATCCGCGACATTGCCGGGCAGACCAACCTGCTCGCCTTGAACGCCACGATCGAGGCGGCGCGTGCCGGCGATGCCGGCCGCGGCTTCGCGGTCGTCGCGCAGGAAGTGAAGTCCCTCGCCAACCAGACCGCGCGCGCAACCGACGACATCGCCGCCAAGATCGCCGCGATCCAGTCCGCCACCAACTCGACCGTCGAGACCAACGTCTCGATCCGCGACACCGTCTCCGAGGTTCAGGAATCGGCCAATCGCATCCGCTCGGCGATGGAAACGCAGGCCCAGACCGTCACCGCGATCACCGCCGCGGTCGACGAGACCGCGCTCGCCGCCGATTCGATGTCCAACACCATCGCCGCGATCCGCGAGGATACCGAAACCGTCGCCGCGGAGATCGACACGCTCCAGCGCGATTTCGGCGACGTCGACGATCGCCTCGGCAATCTCAACACCGCCGCCGACCAATTCTCCGCCAGCGTCGCGACCTAGGTCAGATTGCGCATCGGCACAGGAGATTCACCCCTCTTATCGCGCTTCCCCGGCGAGGGCCGGGGTCCAGTATCGGACCGCTCGCAACTGGACCCCGGCCTTCGCCGGGGAAGCGTTCGAGGCAAGCACGATCGGAAGTCTTGCCGCTCGCTTTACCCGATCAGAAGGCGTCCCGCTTCCGCTGAGGTGCCCGAACGGCTAAGCGGCATCCATGCCCACCAACATCCTCCTCACCGGATCGAGCCGCGGAATCGGCGCGGCGATCGCCGACGCGCTCGGCAACCGCGATGATGTCCGCCTGATCGGCCACGGCACCAGGAGCGGCATTCCGGCCGACTTTACCGACGCCGCCGCCCCGCAGGCGCTGTGGCACGCCGCGCTCGATGCATTTGGCGGCCGCATCGACGTCCTCATCAACAACGCGGGCATCTTCGACGCCTCCCCGCTCGACCAGCCGCACGACGCGTGGGTCGCCGACTGGGAGCGCACGATGCGCGTCAATCTGACCGCCTCGGCCGAACTCTGCCGGCTTGCGGTACGTCACTGGCAGGAACACGCCTCTGCGGGTCGCATCGTCAACGTCGCGAGCCGCGCCGCCTATCGCGGCGACAGCCCCGCGCATTGGCATTATGCCGCCTCCAAGGCCGGCATGGTCGCGATGACCAAGACGATCGCGCGCGCCTATGCGGGCGAGAACATTCTGGCCTTCGCGATCTGCCCCGGTTTCACCATGACCGGAATGGCCGAGGATTATCTCGAAAGCCGCGGCGGCGAGAAACTGCTCGCCGACATTCCGCTGGGCCGCGTCGCCGAGCCGGCCGAGATCGCCAACGCCGCCCGCTACCTCGCGCTCGAGGCGCCGCCCTCGATGACGGGCGCGGTGATCGACATCAACGGGGCGAGCTATGTCCGGTAATATGGGAAGCTGGAAGCTCACCCTTCCCTGCACCAGGGCTGAGGCCGAGCGAATCGACGTGGACATGGCGGCGCTCGCCGCGCTCGATCCGCCTCCGGTGCTGATGACGAGCGAGCGCGCGCCCGATGACCCGGACGACTGGCGACTCGAAGCCTATTTCGAAGGCAAGCCCGACAGGGCCACGGTCGCGGCGATCCGCGCGCTGATTCCAGGCGCGACGGGAAGCACGGCTACGCCCGAGAAGGTACCCGACGCCGATTGGGTAACGCTGAGCCAGGCGGGGCTGGAGCCGGTGCGCGCGGGGCGCTTTCTCGTCCACACCTCGTCGCACGACATCACCGACGAGGCGGGTATCCGCCGCTATCGCATCGAGGCGAGCCGTGCCTTCGGCACCGGGCATCACGAGACCACGACCGGCTGCCTCATCATGCTCGACCGCATCCGCCGCCGTGGAAGCCGCGTCGATAATCTGATCGACCTCGGCACCGGCACCGGCCTGCTCGCCTTTGCAGGGCTACACCTCTGGCCGCGCGCCTATGCGACCGCGACCGACATCGATCCCGTAGCGATCGACGTGACCGCCGAGAACGCCGAGGCCAATCGCGTGCCGCTCGGGCTGGGCATGGGCAAACTCGCGCTGACGGTCGCGGACGGCACCGCCAATGCGATGGTCCAGCGCCGCGCACCGTATGATCTGATCGTCGCCAATATCCTCGCCGCCCCGCTGATCGACCTCGCGCCCGACGTGGCGGAGATCGCGGCGCCGGGCGGGCAGTTGGTGCTGGCCGGCCTGCTCAAGAACCAGGCCGACGCGGTCGCCCGCGCCTATCGGCGGCAGAGCTATCGGCTGGCCGAACGACTCGATCTCGGCGATTGGGCGATCCTGCGGCTACGGAAGCGCGGATGCTAAATTCGCTCTCCTCGACGGAGGGGAATATCACGCAACAATCGCCGCCCCGCGCGCCCGTGCATAATCCTGAGTCCCGCGCGTCATTACCTCGTCTTCGGGCAGGATCGCCGCGATAGGGATATCCCGCTCCTGCTTCATCTCGTCATAGAGCGGCGCGAAATCGGTCTCGACCGTCACGCGCAGCAGTTCATCGAAGCTCGGGATCACGAAATAGTTCTGCTGGAAATCGTCGATCCGATATTCGGTGCGCATCACGCGCTTGAGGTCGAAGGCGATGCGGTTGGGGCTGGGGTCGTCGAGCGCGAAGCGGCTTTCGGCAGAACTCGAAACGATCCCCGATCCGTAGATGCGCAGCCCCGCAGGCTCCGCGATCAGCCCGAACTCGACCGTGTACCAGTAAAGCCGCCCGAGATATTTGAGCGCGTCCATTCCCATCGCGCGCTGCCCGCCACGGCCATACGCTTCCAGATAATCGGCGAACACCGGATCGGCGAGCATCGGCACGTGGCCGAACACGTCGTGGAAGACGTCGGGCTCCTGGAGATAATCGAGCTGATCGGGGCGCCTGATAAAATTTCCCGCGACGAAGCGGCGGTTGGCCATGTGATCGAAGAACACGGCGTCGGGCACCAGCCCCGGCACCGCCACCACCTGCCAGCCGGTCAGCTTCATCAGCCGCTCGGACAATTCCTCGAAATCGGGAATGCCCGGCTTGGAGAGCTTGAGGACGTCGAGCCCTCGCAAATAGGCGTCCGACGCGCGGCCGGGCAGCAGCCTGGCTTGGCGCTCGAACAATGTATCCCAGGTGCGGTGCTCTTCTTGGGTGTAATGCTCCCAATGTTGCGGCACGGTCCAGTCGCCTGCAGCGCCTTCGGGGGCGGAATCGAGTACGTGCGTTTCCCCTGTCATCGAAACAGCATAGCATAAGCCTTGCAATGCGCGAAGATCGGCGGATGAGGCGGCTCGGAAGGCACGGCGCGCGGTGGCTCGGCCGCGCGGCGGCGGTGCTTGTGGCGCTCGTGCTCGCCTATACGCTCGCGGGGCTGATCGGCGGGGCGATTCCGGCCAATCGCGATTGGCGTCCGCCCGAGCAGGGCATCACGATCTACGTCGAATCGAACGGCGTCCATACCGATCTGGTGCTCCCCGTCCGCGCCGCGGGGGTGGATTGGACGCGGCTCGTGCGCCCCGAGCATTTCGGCGATCCGCGCTACGCCGGCTACGACCGTCTCGCTTTCGGCTGGGGCGAGCGGACCTTCTATCTCGAGACGCCGACCTGGGCCGATGTGCGGATGCGTACCGTGCTCGCCGCCGCGATCGGCAGCGACGAGACGCTGGTCCACGTCGAATACCTGCCCGAACCCGCCGCCAGCGCCGACGTTCGCCCGGTGGTGCTGCGGCCCGGGGAATATCGCCGCCTCGCCCGGTTCATCCGTGCGAGCATCGATGCGGCGCCGGACGGCCACCCCGCGATCTTCCCCGGCTATCACGATTACGACACCTTCTACGGAGCAAAAGGGCATTACGATGCTTTGTGGACATGCAACGCATGGACGGGAGCGGCGCTGCGGCATGCCGGCGTGCGCGTGGGGATGTGGACGCCCTTTCCCGTAACGGTGATGCGGTGGTTCTGATGGCGACGCGCGCGGAAGAGATTGCCCCTCCCTCCAAGCTGACGCTCGCGGCCGAGCTGCCGCGCGCCGCCTGGTGCATCGCCAGCCATGCTTTCGCGCGCCCGATGCTCGCAGCCGCGCCCAAGGGCGACGGACGGCCGGTGCTCGCGATCCCGGGCCTGTTCGTCTCGGACCGCTCCAACTACATCATGCGCCGCTACCTGAACGGGTTGGGCTATCGCGCGTTCGGCTGGGGGCTCGGCCACAATTTCTCGCTGCGCACCATCGGCCCGGAGGGGGAGAAGCTGCGCGACCGGATCATCGCTATCGCCGAGGAGACGGGCGCGCCGGTGACGCTGATCGGCGTGAGCCTCGGCGGGATCATGGCCCGCCTCGCAGCGCAACGCTGGACCGCGCACGTGCGCGAGGTCATCACGGTCGCCGCCCCCTTCGCGGGCAATCCGCGCGCGACCAACCTGTGGCGCACCTATGAGCGGCTGACGGGAGAGCGCGTCGACGATCCGGACCAGCAGGCGCTGCTCGCCGAGGCGGCGGCGCCGCTTGCCGTTCCCGCCACCGCGATCTGGAGCCGCAGCGACGGGCTGGTCAACGGCACGATCTGCCGCGCGCCCGACGACGCCGCGTGCCGCTGCATCGAGGTGCGCAGCAGCCATATGGGCGTGCAACTCAAGCCCGAGGTGCTCCGCACGATCGCGGATGTTTTGGGCGGGAGCGCTTAGTCCCCCGTCACCTTCACCGGGCCAAGATCGCCCATGCCGACGCTGCCGCTCGCCATCGCGAGCATCGCGTCGAGGCTCTTCCTGGCCATGAGCCGCAAATCCTCCGCGATCTCGATCCGCGGCTCCAGATCGCGTAGCGCGACGTAGAGCTTCTCCATCGTGTTCAAGGCCATGTACGGGCAGATGTTGCAGTTGCAGTTGCCGTCCGCCCCCGGCGCCCCGATGAAGGTCTTCGCGGGCACCGCCTTTTCCATCTGATGGATGATGTGCGGTTCGGTCGCGACGATCAGCGTGTCGCCCGGCATCTCCTTGGCATAAGCGAGGATTCCGCTTGTCGAGCCGACATAATCGGCATGGTCGAGGATGACGGCCGGGCATTCGGGATGCGCCGCGATCGGCGCGCCGGGATGCTCGGCCTTGAGCTTCAACAGCTCGGTCTCGCTGAACGCCTCGTGGACGATGCACACGCCCGGCCACAGGATGAGGTCGCGCCCGGTCTTGCGCGCGAGATAGCCGCCGAGGTTGCGATCGGGCCCGAAGATCACCTTCTGATCGTCTGGAATCTGCGACAGAATCTTCTCGGCCGACGAGCTCGTGACGATCACGTCGGAAAGCGCCTTCACCGCCGCCGAGCAGTTGATGTAGGTAAGCGCGATCGCATCCGGATGCTGCGCGCGGAAGGCGGCGAACTGCTCGGGCGGGCACGAATCCTCAAGGCTGCACCCCGCGTCCATGTCGGGCAGCACGACGATCTTCTCCGGCGACAGGATCTTCGCCGTCTCCGCCATGAAGCGCACCCCGCAAAAGGCGATCACCTCGGCATCGGTCGCCTGTGCCTTGCGGCTGAGGTCGAGGCTGTCGCCGACGAAATCGGCGAGATCCTGAAGCTCGGGCTTCTGGTAATAATGCGCGAGGATGACGGCGTTGCGCTCGTTGCGCAGCCGGTCGATCTCGGCGCGCAGATCGAGCCCCGTCAGATTGTTGTGCAGTTCCATTCGGCCCGAGCTCCTTGTGCTCCCGCGAAGGCGGGAGCCCAGACTGGGTCCCCGCCTCCGCGGGGACCCAGATGTCGTCGCCATGTGGCGTGACAGGGCGACGGGATCAAGACGCCGGAAACGGCGGAAAGGCGTCGAGCGGCAGCGTGCCGCCGATGCTCCCCGCGGTCGCGAGTTCGGCGATCGAAAGGCCGAGCGCGCTGCGCCCGACGATCTCGATCACGAGCTGCGCGCCAACGATCGTGCCGATCCCCACCCACCAGGCGGGATGGACGCGGCCGCGCGTGCGCCAGTCTGCGGCGACACCCGCGAGCGGAAAGAGCAGAAGCACGCCGCACAGCCAGACCCCGACCCACGGGATAAGCAACGGCGCCGGCAGCAGCCGGCCGAACGCGGGGGCGAGAAGCATCGACATGCCGCAATAGATCAGCCGCCGGTGCCATTCGGTCCGCCGCCGCATCGCGATCCCGGCCCAGAGCAGCCCGGCGAAGGTGAGCACGGTGATCGGGTTCATCACCAGGAAATAGGCGGGCGTGAAGAAGAAAGGCACATGGCCTTCGCGCACCATCACGACGGTGGTGTAGATGCCGACCGGCACCAGCAGGCTCGCCCACACCGCGCCGATCCAGCCGAGTCGGCGATGCTGCGCCCGCGCCCCGCTGGTGATGAGGTGCGTCTGGAAGACATAGAACCCCGTCCAGCCCATGAACAGCCACGCATGAATCTGCACATGGAGCGGCGCGAGGAAGGTCGAGCGTCCCATCAGCCATTGCAGCGAGAAGCCGGCGACGATCGTCGCGGCCATCGCACAGGCGGAGTAGAAGAAGAACCGATGCTCGCGCGAACTACGTATGCGGACGCCAACGACTGTCGCCATGACGGGCCCCCGGCCAAAGGGCATCCCTTAAATGCCCGAACCGGTCCATATCGCAATGCGAAGCATTGCGCAATCGCGGGTCAGCCGCCGCTGTTGCCCAGCACCTCATCGATCGACCGCGACGTATCCCACTGCTCGTCGGTGCGCGCCTCGTCGGCGAAGCGGACCTTGACGGTGGCGTCGAGGCCCGCCGCGCGCAGCGGCATCGCGAAGCTGCGTTCCACCGCGCGGCGGGTCGCGTCACGGGCGAGCTTCATCATCATCGGCGCGCGCGCCTGCCGCACCAATTCGGCCTGCGCGGCCTTGCGGTTGGCGGCGTCGAGCTCCTTTTCGGCATCGGTGAACGACATCAGCAGGCCGCCGCCGTCATAGGCGCGGATCGCCGACAGATCGACCTGCGGCTGGTCGACCTCGACCGGCGGCAGCGTGACGCGGAGCGTGCCGGTACCCCCATCCCACGTCACGTCGCGCTGGGTGAGCTTCCCCAGATCGACCTCGTAGCGGACCATGCCCGGCATGATGAGCGTCTTCTGCGCGGTAAGGCCCAGCCGCGATTGCTTCGACGTCACCACCGCGACGTAGCGCGCGGCGAAGGCGGAAAGCCGGTTCTGCTCCTGAAGCCCTTGCAGGCTCGCATTGGCGATCGTCACCGGATCGGGGTTGAGCCTGCGGCCGATATAGGATTGCGCCGCCCACAGCACGCCGATCACCACGACGAGCAGCAACGCGATCGCACCTGCGAACTTGAGGAGGAACCCGCCGGCGCCGAACCGCATCGGCGGTGATGCCGTTTCGCTCACGCCGCGGTCCGCCATGTCTCGTCCTCCTCGATCACCAGGCCGCGATCGCGCAGGTCGATGAGATGCGCGAACACCGATCGCTCGGCGGCCAGGAACAGCCGCGGATCGATTCCGACATACATGCGCTCGACCATCGCCGGGATCGTATCGACACCGTCGCGGCCGATCAGCCGCATGATCTGCCCCTCGCGCTGCCTGCGATGCCCGATCAGCCCGCGCACGAACCGTCTGGGGTTGTCGATCGCCTCGCCATGCGCCGGATAATAGATGCGATCGTCGCGCTCCTGGAGCTTGGCGAGACTTGCCATGTACGCCGCCATGTCGCCGTCGGGCGGCGAGACGACCGTCGTCGACCACCCCATGACATGATCGCCCGAGAACAGCGCACCCGTCTCGGGCAGCGCGAAGGCGAGGTGGTTCGAGGTGTGCCCCGGCGTCGCAATCGCCGTCAGCGTCCAGTCCTCACCCGCCACCGAGTCACCGTCGGCAAGCACGCGATCGGGCGCGTAGGTCGAATCGAACGCTGCATCGGCGCGCGGGCCGAGATCGTCGAGCGCGAGGGCTGCGCAGCCGACGATCGGCGCGCCCGTCTCGACCTTGAGCGCGGCGGCGAGCGGGCTATGGTCGCGATGCGTGTGCGTGAGCACGATCGCGGCGACCGAGCGTCCGTCGATCGCGCGCAGCAACGCGTCGAGATGCACGGGCATGTCGGGCCCCGGATCGATCACCGCGAGATCGCGCGTGCCGACGAGATGCGTCTGCGTGCCGGTGAAGGTGTAGGGCGACGGATTGGGCGCCAGCACCCGCGCGACCAGCGGGTCGAGCGCGATGCGTTCGCCGGTCGGGGGTGTCTCCATGCCATCCGAGATGGCCGCTGGGGGGCCGCTTGGCAAGGTTGAGCCGCGAACAACTCGCCCTCACGCGAAGACAGGCGGACATGAAGAGAAGTTCACTCCTTGTTCTTTTCAACTGTCCTACAGCCCCGCATCCGTGCCATGCTGCGCATCGCTCTTTGATTCGGTTGATCTCACGCGTCGGCGCCTTCGCCGACTGAACGGCCGTGCCCGTCACGCACGGTGTTCGGGAAGGGCCAGGTCAGAGGGGACGTAGCGCTGCTTTCGCTGCGTTCCACGGCTCATCCGATAGGCTCGAGCGCAAAAACGAAGGGCCGGCCCCGCATTTGCGGGTGCCGACCCTGCCCTCCTCCCCGTCTTCGTTCAGTCGTCGGCGCGGGCCCCGGCCAGATCCTGCTCGATCTCGCTGATCGATTTGTCGATCTCGGAAAGCGCTTCCTGCCGCTCCTCGGCGCTGATCCTGGCGTCGTTCTGCACCTGCGTCCGCGCGCCGCGCAGACCGCTGAGCGCCGAGCGATAGGCGTTACGCTCTATTTCGGCGGCGTTGATCTCCATCTTCGCCGCGTTCGCCGCCAGCTCGGACGCCTGCGCCGCGACCTTCTCGATCCGGTCGGTGCAGATGATGATCCTCGGCCGGTCGCCCGAATTGTCGTTGATGACGAGCTCGTTCGCCTTGCCGGTGGCGGTGCAATTGCGCGAGCTCACCTCGGGCATGTCGCCCATGATGTTGTCGGTCACCACCTTGCCGTCCTTGATGACCTGGACGTGCTTCACCTTGTACGCCTTGCCGGCGCAAGCCGTCCTGGCTCACGGTCCACATGGTCGGTGCGGGCGGCGTCGGCGGCACGGGGGCCCCCTGCGGGACCGCGGGCATCGAGGGCGGCACCGGGACCGTCTCCAGCGGCGGCGGCGGCAGCGGCGCGTCCTGATCGCCGACGCTGATGTGCCACGCGCCCTTGGCAGCGGGGGCATAGGCCCACACCGCCTCGGCCCTGGGCAGCTCGACGCCGATCGTGTCGCTCACCTTGGTGCGGATCGTCTCGGCGGCCTGGGTGCCCGAGGCGGTCAGCCCCAGTCCCGTTGCCGTCATTAACGCAACCGCGCCGATCCCCGTCACCAGCCTCGTGCGCGAGGTCTTCTTTGTCGAGAGCATCTTCAGCCTTCCTTTCAGGTCGTTGATCGTGTGCAGATGGCATGCCGCCGACACCGCGCCGCCATGCGCCGCCTTGACGATCGCGCAGGCATAAACGTGGCGGTACGTGGCACTCTTGCCGGCAAGGACGCGCGCGTCGTTTGCCATTTCCTGGTCAGCGCGGAAGGCGCGGAACGCGCGCCACGCAACCGGATTGAACCAGTGGACGGCAAGCATGAACAGCGCCGCCCAGTTTGCGATCAGATCGCCGCGCGCATGGTGGCCGAGCTCGTGCGCCAGCGCGAGGTCACGCTCGTCGGAGTCGTAGCGTTCGGCGAAATCTCGCGGAAAGGCGATGTATTTGCGCAGCACCCCGAAGGCGAGCGGGCCGGCCGCGGCGTCGGTCTCGACCACGCGAATCCCGTCGGCACTCACCTCCTCGCGCACGGACCCTGCGAGCATCCGCCGGCAGAAGCGCGCATGCGCGATCATGTGCCAACTGAAAAAGGCGGCCGCGCCCAGCGCCCAGAGGCCGAGGAACATCGTGCCGAGCGGCAGGTCGTGGGGCGCGGAGGCCGCAGGCGCGAGGCCGAGCGGCTGAATCACGAGCACGGTGATCGTCTCGCTCGCCCGCGCGATCGGGGCGGCGGTCGAGCGCCAGTCGGCGGGGAGCGGCGGCAGCAGCATGCGCAGCAGCGGCAGCGCCCACAGCGCATAGGCGACCGCCGATCCGAACTGGCGCCGCACGTGTCCGCGGATCGCCAGCACGAGCAGCATCAGCAGCGTCGAGGCGATGATCGTCTCGGCGCCCCAGGCGATGAAGGGTCCCGCGTTCATGCCTTGAGCCCTTTCAGCAGCGCCTCGATCTCGGCGATGTCCTCATCGGTGAGTTCGTCGCGATCGGCGAGATGCGCGACGAGCGGCGCGAGCCGGCCGCCGAACAGCCGGTCCATCAGCCGCCGCGATTCGCCCGCGACATAGCCCTCGCGCTCGACCAGCGGCCGATAGAGATAACGGCGCCCCTCGGCCTCGTGCGCGATCGCTTCCTTGGAGAGCAGCCGGCCGAGCAGCGTCTTGACGGTGTTGGCGCTCCAGTCGCGCTCGGGCGGAATCCGCTCGGCGACCTCCTGCGCGGTGAGCGGGCTTTCGTCCCACAGCACCTCCATCACCGCATGCTCGGCATCACTGATTCGCTCGGCCACGGCCATCCTCCTTTTGACTACAAATGTAATCGCACCGATTACGCTTGTAGTCAATAGTCGATGCGAGGGGGTGCGTCGATCCGGGAAACCACTAGCCCCCGGTCCGCCGTCGACCTCGATCACGGCCTGGGCGCCGACGCCCGCGGCGGGCAGGCTGTCGGAAGCGCCCGGCATGACGAGGAGTGTCGAAGGGCTTTACAGTTCGGTGGAGCGTCGCCGCGCCGTTAACCTTCGTGTGCCGCGCAATTGCTCGTCGTCACACGTCTGGCACGCAGGCTGCATCACCCTTCGCACCCCGAGCGTTCGACGCTTCAGCAGGGTGGGCCGGCCGCTTTCTTCCGATCTCGCGCCGGCCCACCCTCACCCGGCCGCTACCGGCTCTCCCACGCCTTCGAACCGCCATCCGCGCCCCGATGCCGCGCGCGCCGCGGCGTGGTGCAGCGCCTTGGGATAGATGTCGCCGAACAGCGTCTCGAAGGTGTGCGCCCAGCTATAGCGCGAAACGACATGGGCGCGTGCCGCCGCGCCGATCCGGTCTGCGCGGCCCGATTGCCACAGCGCCGCGACATTGTCCGCCATCGCCTGCGTGTCGTCGACCGGGCCGAGCAGCCCCAGCGCCTCGGGTACGCGATCGGGCATCGCCCCGCTCGCGACGCCGATGACGGGGAGCCCGCACGCCTGTGCCTCGAGCACCGAGATGCCGAAGGTCTCGTCGGCCATCGCGGAGACGTAGAGATCCGAAGACGCGAGCGCGCGCGCAAGGTCGCGGCGCCCCGTCTCGAAGCCGGGAAAGGCAATCGGCAGGCCGGCGGCTTCCTCAGCCAGCGGCCTACGCAGCTTGCCGTCGCCGATCATCACCATCGCCGCGTCGAGCTGGGTCGGCAATCGGCGGAACATGTCGATCAGCCGATCCGCGCGCTTCTCGTTGTCGATCCGCCCGGCATAGACGAGCAGCGGCCCCTCCCCCGCCAGGCCGAGCGACGCGCGATAGCCGGGGTCTCGCGCGGCGGGCGTGAAGATATCGGTATCGACGCCCAGCGGCAGGATATCGGTCCGCCGAATCTTGCGCGCCGCCAGCGCCGCCTTCGCGTCCTCGCCCAGCGTATAGACCCAGTCGAATTCGCGATAGGTGATCTCGGCATAGCCGTAGATCAGCCAGCGCAGCGCACGAGCGATTCCGGGGCCGAACTTGTCCTTGCCGACGCGATAGACATGCGCGTTGGGAAAGTCGGTGCGGTATCCCGCCACCAGCGCGGTTCTCGGGAATGCCCGGCGGTGGTTGATCGCGGTCCAGGGCAGTACCCAGGGACAGAGCGACTCGACGATGTCGGGCTGATAGCGCGCAAGCAGATCGCGCACGACGCGCGTGCGCAGGATGAAGCGATAATTAGGGCTGCCGCGCACCGGATCGGCCCCCACCTCGGCGAAGATGTGGCGACCGTCGACGGTGATCTTGTCTTCGACCCCGGGAACGATCTGGAGCAGGTGATGGGGCGTCTGTCCGAGCACGTAATCGCGCTTTTCGCGCAGATAGGTGCCGATCCCACCGCCGGCGGTGGGCGAATAGCTCTGGGTCAGGTCGCAGACGAGAAGCGGCCCGTCCGTATCGCCGCGGGCCTGGTCGTCGAGCAGCATCGCGGGCCGTCTCCGTGAAGATCAGTCCGCCTTGGCAACGCCCTTGGTTTCGAGCAATTCCTTGAGCTCGCCCGATTCGTACATCTCCATCATGATGTCCGAACCGCCGACGAACTCGCCCATCACGTAGAGCTGCGGGATGGTCGGCCAGTCCGAATAGGTTTTGATCCCCTGCCGGATGCCCTGATCCTGGAGCACGTCGACACTGTCGAACTCGGCCCCCAGATGCTGGAGGATCGCCACCGCGCGGCTGGAAAAGCCGCATTGCGGGAAAAGCGGGCTGCCCTTCATGAACAGGAGCACGTCGCTCCCCTTCACCTTCTCGTCGATGCGGGCCTGAACGTCGTCGGTCATCGTCGTCACTCCTCTACTCGGGCGTTGCGGTGGTGAGCTGGAGCGCGTGGAGCGCACCGCCCATCCGACCGCCCAGCGCGGCATAGACCGCCTGGTGCTGGCGCACGCGCGGCACGCCCCGAAAACTCTCGCTCACCACGCGCGCCGCATAATGGTCGCCATCGCCGGCAAGATCGGTGATCTCGACGCGCGCATCGGGGATCGCCTCGCGGATCAGCGTCTCGATCTCGTCGGCCTGCATCGCCATCGGCTCAAAGCTCCGACATGAGCTGGCGGCGCGCCTCGATCATCTTGTCGTCGAGCGCGGCGCGCACCTCGCCCTCGTCGATGTCGATCCCGGCTGCGGTCAGATCGCCGACCAGCTTGCGGATCACGTCCTCGTCACCCGATTCCTCGAACTCGGCATGGACGACCGCCCGCGCATAGGCGTCGGTCTCCTCGGGGGTCAGCCGCATCTTCTCGGCCGCCCATTGGCCGAGCAGCTTGTTGCGCCGCGCGGTCACGCGGAACGCCATCTCTTCGTCGCGGGCATATTTGCCCTCGAACGCGCGTTCGCGATCGTCGAAGGTGGTCATCGGTGGCTATCCCCTACTGCGCCGGAATCGTTGCGCTTGAGATAGGAGCGTGCGCAACCCCGCGCAACGGCTCAACCGCCGATCGTCACCACGAGCTTGCCGATCGCCTGGCGTGCCGCCATCCGCGCAATCGCCTCGCCGCCCTGTTCGAGTGCGAAGGTTTCGGTGACACGCGGCGCGATACGGCCTTCCTGCCACAATCGGAACAGCCGCTCGACATGCGCACGGTTGGCGTCGGGATCGCGCGCCGCGAACGCGCCCCAGAAGACGCCGCACACGTCGCAGCTCTTGAGCAAGGTGAGGTTGAGCGGCAGCCTGGGGATGCCGGCCGGGAAGCCGACCACCAGATAGCGCCCTTCCCAACCGATCGCGCGCAGCGCCGGCTCGGCATAATCGCCGCCGACCGGATCGACGATCACATCCGCCCCCGCAGGCCCCACTGCCGTCTTGAACTGGTCCGCCAGCGCCTTCGACTGCGCCTTGTCGAAGGGAGCGCGACCGTAAATCAGTGCGTCGTCGGCCCCCGCCTCGCGTGCTGCCGCCGCCTTCTCCTCGGACGACACCGCCGCGATCACCCGCGCGCCGAACGCCTTGCCGAGCTCGACCGCCGCCAGCCCCACGCCCCCCGCCGCGCCGAGCACCAGCAGCGTATGCCCCTCCTTCAGGTGCCCGCGATCGAGCAGCGCATGAATCGTCGTCGCGTAGGTGAGGAGCAGCGCCGCGCCCTCGGCGAAGCTGCGGTCCTCCGGCAGCCGATAGAGCCGCGCCGTATCGACCGCGACCTTTTCGGCGAGCCCGCCATTGCCCACCATCGCGATCACGCGGTCGCCCGCCGACCAGCGCTCGACACCCTCGCCGACGCTCTCGATCACGCCCGCAATCTCGCCGCCGGGCGCGAATGGGCGTTCGGGCTTGAACTGATATCTGTCCTCGATAACGAGCACGTCAGGATAGTTGATCGAGCAGGCGCGGATCGCGACCACCACCTGTCCCTCGGCCGCCACCGGATCGGCGGCCTCGCTCAATTCCAGAGTTTCAGGTCCGCCCGGTGCCTTCGACAGCAACGCCCGCATATCCGCTCTCCCTCGCGATCCACGGCCGCTTTTGCGCAGCAGCGTCTTCGAATTTCGAAATCGCGGTACCTTGTGCCAGCGTCAGCCCGATCTCGTCCAGCCCCTCGATCAGACAGGCGCGGCGGAACGGGTCGAGCGTGAACGAAAACCGATCCTGATAGGGCGTGGTGACCGTCATCGTCTCGAGGTCGATCGTGATCGGCGCGTCCTCCGCCACCTCGATCAGCCGATCGATCGCCTCCTGCGGCAGCACCACCGGCACGATGCCGTTCTTGAAGGCATTGCCCGAGAAGATGTCCGAAAAGCTCGGCGCGATCACCGCGCGCACGCCCATGTCGACGAGCGCCCAGGCGGCATGTTCGCGGCTCGATCCGCAGCCGAAATTGTCTCCCGCGATCAGGATCGGCGCGCCGGCGTAGCGCGGATCGTCGAAGAGGTTGCCGGGCTCGGCGCGCACCGTCTCGAACGCGCCCCTGCCCAGCCCCGTGCGCGTGACGGTCTTGAGCCAGTGCGCGGGGATGATGACGTCGGTGTCGACATTCTTCGCCCCCCACGGATAGGCGCGGCCGGAAACCTGGCTGACCGGCTCCATCGGCGTTACGGCGCGACCGCCGCGGGCGTTTCGGGCGTCGCGTCGGAGGCGCTGGCGGCATAGGCGGCAACGCCGCTCAGCACCGCGCCCGCGATGAGCAGGACCAAGGCTCGTTTCATGTGCAACCCCTTTTTCGTTACGACCGCATCAACTCGCGGACGTCCGACAATTTCCCCGTCACCGCCGCCGCGGCCGCCATTGCGGGCGACACCAGATGCGTCCGCGCCCCCGGGCCCTGCCGTCCTACGAAATTCCGGTTCGATGTGGAAGCGCAGCGTTCGCCCGGCGGCACCTTGTCGGGATTCATCGCCAGGCACATCGAGCAGCCCGGCTCGCGCCACTCGAACCCCGCGGCGGTGAAGATGCGATCGAGCCCCTCCGTCTCGGCCTCGCGCTTGACCAGTCCCGAGCCCGGCACGACGAGCGCGCGCACCCCGCTCGCGACGTGCCGCCCGTTCGCGACCGAGGCGGCGGCGCGCAAATCCTCGATCCGGCTGTTGGTGCAGCTCCCGATGAAGACGTGGCTGACCGGCACGTCCTGCATCCGCGTTCCCGGCGCCAGCCCCATATAATCGAGCGACTTTCTCGCCGCCGCGCGCTTCGAGGCATCGGCGAAGCTCTCGGGATCGGGCACCACGCCAGTGATCGGCACCACGTCCTCGGGGCTCGTCCCCCAGGTGAGCGCGGGCGCGATGTCGGTAGCATCGAGCGTCACCGTCTTGTCATAGGCCGCACCGGGATCGCTCGGCAGCGTCTTCCACCACGCGACCGCCTTGTCCCAGCTCTCGCCCACCGGCGCCATCGGCCGGTCCTTCAGATAGGCGAAGGTCGTCTCGTCGGGCGCGATCAGCCCGGCGCGCGCGCCGCCCTCGATCGACATATTGGCGACCGTCAGCCGCCCCTCGACCGAAAGCCCGCGGATCACGCTGCCGGTATATTCGATGACGTGCCCCGTGCCGCCCGCCGCCCCGATCTTCCCGATGATCGCCAGGATCACGTCCTTCGCGCTCACCCCGAACCCGAGACTGCCCTCGACGCGAACCTCCATCGTCCTGGAGGGGCTGAGCAGCAATGTCTGCGTTGCGAGCACGTGCTCGACCTCGCTCGTCCCGATCCCGAAGGCGAGCGCGCCCAGCGCGCCGTGCGCGGAGGTGTGGCTGTCCCCGCAGACCAGCGTGGTTCCCGGCAGCGTGAAGCCGAGCTCGGGCCCGATCACGTGGACGATCCCCTGCTCGGGCGCGGTCGCATCGATGTGGTCGATCCCGAATTCGGCCGTATTGCGCTCGAGCGCGGCGAGCTGGTTGGCGCTTTCGCGGTCGGCGATCGGCAACCGGTTGCCCGCCGCATCCACCCGCGGCGTCGTCGGCACGTTGTGATCGGGCACCGCGAGCGTCAGGTCGGGCCGGCGCACGCGGCGCCCCGCCGCGCGGAGCCCCTCGAATGCCTGCGGGCTCGTCACCTCGTGGACGAGGTGGCGGTCGATATAGATCAGGCAGGTGCCATCGTCGCGCCGCGCGACGACGTGCGCGTTCCAGATCTTTTCGTAGAGCGTCAGCGATCGGGTGCCCATCGTCGCGGCCATAACCGAAAAGTTCGCTTCCGCAAGCATCGGCGGAAGATTGTTACGCCGCAGGCACGTTCTCCGCGTTCGCCGAGCGCCGCCATCGACCGGCGATCAGCCGCCCGACCGCCGCCGGTAGCCCGGGCCGGAGGAGCAGCCATTCGCGACGTGCAGCCGCCGCCGCCGCGCCGATCTCGCGCTCGTCGCTGTAGGCGTCCCGCCCCCCGTCGATCGTCGGCAGCGCCACCCGAAACATCTCGGCGAGCACCGGATCGGTTGCCGCCGCCCGCCAGAACGTCCCGTGGGCTCGGTGGGCGAATGCGGCGTCGCGGCCGCCATCGCCATCGCTGGCGATCCGGCCGTTGTTCTCGATCGCCGCGAAGGTGTCGAACATCCGGGTCAGCTTGGCTCCATCCGCATGATGCCAGGCAAGCTCGCCACCGTACGCGCGGTGTTTCTCATCGACGTGGTTCTCCTCGAGCGTCGAGCTACGCGGCCACGTATCCGCCGTGCTGTCGAGCAGAGAATTGTGGCCCACCACGCGATCGACCACCGCCCAGCCCCGCATCCGCGCCGCCTCGATCAGGGGCGCGACGCTCGCGTCGCCGTCGCGGACGGGGCCGATCCGCACTGCATTCGCTTGCCGGCCCAGTTCGGCGAGCAACATCGCGACGTGCGAAGGATCGGCAATGATGCTCATGGGGAAGCTGCGGAACGGCAAATGACAGCCGGGCACGGCCGCAAGGTGCGCCCAGCGCGGACCGATCGCGATCAGCGGCAGCGCGATCACCGGATCGCCCTCGCGCTCGACCACGATCGTGCGCGCCTCGCCACCATAGGCTTCGAGTGCCGCCGCAAACCACTGAAAACGCAGGAAGCGATGGCTCGCCGGCGCCTCGGCCGCAACCGTGTCGATCAATCCCGACAGGCCGTCGAGCGTCATGGCGCGCGCGGTCGCAGGCAGCCTCGCAAAGGCGTCGAGCGGCATCGGTTTGGTCATCGCGGCGAGCCTAATGCCGGCAGCTTACCAACTGGTGGACGGGCTCCACGCTTCGGGAGGAGCGCCGTGCCGTTTGTGAGCAGCCACCGCCCCTGTCACGCAGCCCGCGTCTCGGGAGGTGCTTGCATCGTGCGCGATTCGCCCCATCATGCACGTGACCATGGAACTGTCCCCCGCCGTCACCACGATCGCACAGACGATCCAGCTTTCGTTGAGCCCGGTCTTCATGCTCGCCGGCATCGGCGCGGTGCTGAACGTGCTCGTCGGTCGGCTCGCCCGCGTCGTCGACCGCGCCCGCGCGCTCGAGCAATTGCACCCGCGCTCGGCCGGGGAGGATCGCGATCGTCATATCTGGGAGCTGCGCCTGCTCGACCGGCGGATGAAGGTTATCAACACCGCGCTCTTCCTGTGCGTATCGAGCGCGATCGCGACCTGCTCGGTGGTGGCGTTGCTCTTCGTCGGCGAACTCGCGGTGCTGCACATCGGCACCATCGTCGCGCTCATCTTCATCATGGCGATGCTGCTGATCGTCTCCGGCCTCGTGATGTTCGTCATCGAGGTTCGGCTGTCTCTCAAGGCGACGCACGTCCGCAACGAGCTGCTCGAACGGACGCTCGCATGACGCCCGGGATCGAGAAGCGCCTGCTCCAGATCGTCATCGCCGTCGCGTGCCTGCTGCCGCTGATCGTCGGCGCCCAGAGCATCATCCGCGGGCCCGCGGCGGTCGGCGGCGCGACGATGGTGCCGACCGATCTCGACAGCCATTTCCGCTACCTTTCGGGCATCTTTTTCGCGCTCGGGCTCGCCTTCGTGAGCTGCATTCCCGCAATCGAGGCGCGCGGTCCGCGTTTCCGCCTGTTGGGCGCGCTCGTCATCGCCGGCGGCTGCGCGCGGCTGGTGTCGCTGCTCGCGGTCGGCGCGCCCTCGACGGGCCACCTTGCGGGCCTGGCGGTCGAGCTCGGGCTGGTGCCGCTCCTGCTGCTCTGGCAGGCGAGCCTGGCCCGGCGGTGGAAGGTGGCCTACGGATTCTGAGTCGCCCCTTCGCCGGGGAAGAATTCAGAAATTGCCGACGCCGGCCCCCTCCAGCCCCGGCCCGACATCGGCCTGCGGCACGTAGCGCGGCGGCATCCGCGCATGGCTCGCCTGCTCGTAATCGTAGCCCGCGCCGAGCAGGGACGCCTCGCTATAGGCCGCGCCGATGAACGACAGCCCCACCGGCAGCCCGTCGACGAGCCCCATCGGCACGGTCAGGTTCGGATACCCCGCCACCGCGGGCAGGGTCGATGAGCTGGGCGCGTTATACTGGTCGCCATAGACGGGATCGCTGAGCCACGCCGCCGCATAGGTCGGCTCGACCAGCACCTGGGCGTTCGCGGCCTTGAGCATCGCATCGATTCCCTCTTCGCCGGCGAGCCGCAGCGATTTGGTGCGCGCCTCCTGGTAGGCGGGATCGTCGAGCCCCTTGGTCTTCTCGGCATCGATGAAGATTTCCTGCCCGAAGAACGGCATCTCCGCACCGGCATGCGCGTCGTCGAACGCGATCAGATCGGCGAGCGTGCGCGTCTTCACCGACGGCGGCGTCGTCGCGAGATAGGCGTTGAGATCAGCCTTGAGCTCGATCTTGAGCACCTCGAACTCGGCATCGCCGAGCCCCTTGAGCTCGGGCTCCTTGACCTCGACCAGCACCGCACCTTCGGCCTTCAGCACATCGAGCGCCCGGTCGTAGAGCCGCATCACACCGTCGGGCGTACCCTCGGGACGGACCACGGCGATCCGCATCCCCTTGAGCGCGGTGTCGGACAGCCCCGCCGCATAGTCCTTGCGATGCTTGTCGGCATCCTTGGTCGCCGGGTCGGCCGGATCGCTGCCGATCATCGCCGAGAACAGCATGGCCGCGCCCTTCACCGTCGTCGCCATCGGCCCGGCGGTGTCCTGGCTGTGGCTGATCGGCACGATGTGCGTGCGGCTGACGAGCCCGATCGTCGGCTTCAATCCCACCAATCCGTTGATCGAGGCGGGGCACACGACCGAGCCGTCGGTCTCGGTGCCGAGCGCCGCGGGCGCGAAGCTCGCCGCCACCGCCGCCCCCGATCCGCTCGACGAGCCGCACGCGGTGCGATCGAGCGCGTAGGGGTTCTTGACCAGCCCGCCGATCGCGCTCCACCCGCTCATCGCGTGGGTCGATCGGATGTTCGCCCATTCGGAAAGGTTGGTCTTGCCGAGGATCACCATGCCGCCCGCGCGCAGCCGCGCCGCCACCGGCGCGTCGCGGTGCGTGAGATTGCCCTTGAGCGCAAGGCTTCCCGCCGTGGTCGGCAGCGGGTCCCTGGTCTCGATATTGTCCTTGATGAGGATCGGCACACCGTCGAGCGGCCCGAGCGGCTTGGCCGCCGCGCGCCGGGCATCGCTCGCCTTCGCCTGGGCGATCGCATCGGGGTTGATCGCGATCACCGCACGCAGGCTCGGTCCCTGCCGGTCCATGGCGTCGATCCGCGCGAGATACGCCCGCGTGATCGCCTCGCTCGACGTGCCCGCCGCCATCATCGCGCGGACGTCGCCGATGGTGGCTTCCTCGACCTTGGGCGCTTGCTGCGCAAAGGCGGGAGCTGCCGCCGCCAACATCAATGCTGCAAGAAAACCGCGCATCCGCCCCTCCCGTCATGCCGGACTTGTTCCGGCATCCACGGTGCCGCGAGTCCCTAAGCGGCAATTCTGCGGCACGGTGAACCCCGGGACAAGGGTTCCCATCAAAGTAGTACGTTGATGGGCGCCTATGTCCGGGGTGACGGTTGATAGTGGCAAGCGCGGTCAACGAAGCTACGCTGCACGCCATGCACGACGCGCGCGTCATCATCATCGGCGCCGGAATATCCGGCCTGCTCGCCTCGATCCGGCTGAAGGACAGCGGCGTCGATGATTTCGTGGTGCTCGAAAGAAGCGCCGATATCGGCGGCACCTGGCTCGACAATGCCTATCCGGGCTGCGCGTGCGACGTGCCGAGCCACCTCTACAGCTACAGCTTCGCCCCCAATCCACGCTGGTCGCGGATGTTCGCTGGCCAGCCCGAAATCCTCGCCTATCTGCGAGCGCAGGTCGGCGCGTACCGCCTCGATGCACACCTCCGGCTCGAAACCGAGGTGACGCACGCGCATTTCGACGAGGCCGACGATCGCTGGACCGTCACCGCCGCCGACGGCCGCGCCTGGCGCGCGCCCGCGCTAATCGTCGCGACCGGCCAGCTCAACCGCCCCAACATCCCCGATCTTTCCGGCCGCGACACCTTTGCCGGACCACAATTCCATACCGCGCGTTGGGATGCCTCGGTGACGTTCGCGGGCAAGCGCGTCGGCGTGATCGGCACCGGCGCGAGCGCGATCCAGGCGGTTCCCGCGATCGCCGGCAGCGTGGAGCACCTCACCGTCTTCCAGCGGTCGCCACCCTGGATCATCCCGCGCGAGGACAAGCCCTTTTCACCCCGCGCGCAGGCGATCTTCGCCCGCGTGCCGCTCGCGCGCAGGGCGTTCCGCCACCTCATCTGGCGCAATCTCGAAGCGAGCTGGCCCGCCATCGCCAACCCTGGCGGCGAGAAGGCGCGCGAGATGGAAGCGCTCGCGCGCGATCATCTCAAGGCGCAGGTGCCCGACGCCGCATTGCGGGCGAAGCTCACCCCCGATTTCCCGATCGGCTGCAAGCGCACGCTCGTCTCGGACGATTACTATCCCGCGCTGATGCGCCGCCGTGTCGCGCTGGAGACCCGACCGATCGCGGCGATCGCGCCCGAGGGCGTCCGGCTGACCGACGGCACGGTCGTCCCGCTCAACGTGCTCATCTGGGCGACCGGCTTCGCAAGCCACGGCTTCGTCGCGCCGATCGAGATCACCGGCCCGGCGGGCAGCCTCTCACACGCATGGTCGGGCGGTGCGGCGGCCTATCGCGGCACCACGATCGCGGGCTTTCCCAACCTCTTCCTGCTCTACGGCCCCAACACCAACCTGGGGCACAATTCGATCATCTTCATGGTCGAGCGGCAGATGCGCTACGCGCTCCCCGCGATCCTCCGCCTCGCGCGCGGGCGGGCACGCCGCATCGAGGTTCGCGCCGACGCGCAGGAAGCATATAATCGCGACCTCCAGCGCCGCCTGCTCGCCACCGCCTGGGCGGGCGGCTGCGAAAGCTGGTACAAGACCGGGAGCGGCACCATGCCCAACAATTGGGCCCGCGACACCCGCGCCTTCGCAAAGATGATGCGTCGCTTCGACGACAAGGCGTACGAGATCGAATAGGCTGCTTGCGCAGCCCTTCACGCACCCATGTCGATGATCGATGGCGGCAGGCCGATCAAGATGAGGGGACAAGGATTGCCGACGCCGCGATGGACGCGGTCGATCAGCTTGGTCCAGTGCGTCGTCGCTTGCCCGAACTTGTCGGACGTGAACTTTCGTGACCACGCCTTTGCGAACGGCACCTGACGATCCAGATCCTTCTGAATTTGCGTGCGTTGCGGCCTGGTCGGCGAGCCCGCTCCGAACTCTTCCAGACCGTCGAAATCCAGGATGTCGCGATCGGCGGCGAACTGCTCGACCCGCTCGCGCATTGTTGCCTGCATTTCTGCGCCGCGCGTGACGATGCCGCCGATGCTGATCGCGCCTTCGGCGTGGAGGCGTTTGAAGTTTTCGAGGTCACGGTCGAAGAACGGGTCCTTGTTGTTCCATTCGATCTCGAGCGCTAACACGCCGTTCTCGGTGCGGCGGACATGGTCGATCTCGTGGCTGATCGACTCCTTTGGCACGCCATCGACCGTCTTCTTCAGCTCGAAATTGTGCTTGGTCCAGTGGAGCGCGGCGAGGCCGCGGCGCAGGCGCTGCGTCATCTTCGCTTCGCCACCGCCCCCGCCGATGATCTCGGTCATCGGCAACGAGATGTTGAGCAGCGCGCCTTCGAGCTCGTCGATCAAGTCGTGAAAATCGTGGAGCAGGATCGCTTCGGCATGGCTGGTGAAGAGAATGTCGAAGCCGGCGTCCCGAAGGCGATCAAACATTACTCCGCCGCCACGCCGATGCCGGAATTGTAGCTGTAGGTCTTCCAGTCGGGCTTGTAGCTTTCGTCGGCCTGGTTGCCCCAGGCATCCCAGCCCGTGCGGGTGCCGCGGCTGAACATTTCGAGGAACGGCCCCCAACTGCACGATTCGATGATGTCGTATTGCTCGTCGGGCTTGCGGCTGTGCTCGCGCTTGCGCGACTGGATCATGTTGACCTGGCTGCGCCCGGGGCTGAGCGTGCGGGCGTTCTTGCCGCGCACGCCGAACAGCAGGATTTCGGTGACGTTGCGGAAATAGAAGCCGACCCCGCGTCCGTCCGAGCCGCCGTCCTTGCGCACCTTGTGCCAGACGATGTTGGAAATGTAGCGGAAGCCCCACGCCTCCATCACGCGCAGGCCATCGGGCAGCAGCGCGTTGGGCACCCAGAGATAGAGATGGGCCGGCTCGGCAGCGATGTCGGCGACCGGCAGCGCGCAGATCTCGTCGAGCGTCATCGTGCCGTAGCGGTTGAGCCTCTTGTGCTCGGGCGCGACCTTGCCGGTGCGGTTCTGGAACTGCCACGGCGGATCGGCGAGGATCGTCCCGAACCGCCGCCCCCGCACGGTGCGGATCAGATCGAGATGCGCGGCGAGGGGTGTGTCGGGGGAGAACATAGCGAGATCCTAGCAGTTCAGAAACCGCAGTCCAGCCGCAATTTTCAAATCAGCTAAAGCAATTTATTGCGGTTCAGCGGCGGTTTTTGTGTGTCAGGATCACCGCCAACCCCGCGGCAGCAGCCCATCTTGCGTTTCGCTCCGGCGGAAGCGGCTATCGAGGCAAGGCCGCTGTCGGTAATAATAGCCGAATCGGGACAGGCTTCAAAGATGTTCGTTGTGGCATCTGCGCGGCTCTGGAGCAGCCAAGGCGATCGTCAGTCCATTATGCCGCCCGCGTGAGTCTTTCGATCTCTTCCTTCCGGAATCTACTTCGGCTCCCCCCATTCATTCGAGCGGGTTGCCCGGTAAAAGATGGAAGAATAGATCGGGCAGATGGAACGCTGGTTACGGGTCGATTGCGATTACGCCGCCGAAGGCCTCTGGACGCCGAGCGGTGCTGCGATTTCCGTAGTGAACGTGCCCATTTCAGGTCCGCTGCGAGACCGGCTGATTGCCTGGCAACGATGGTTCGACGAGGCGGCGGCGCCGTGGGAAAATGGCAATGCGTACGATTGGGATCTGCACGAGCGAATTGCGATCGATATAGCACGCTGTATCAAGCGCGAATTGCCTGATTGGACGGTCGTCGCCTTGCGTCGCGAAATCAATCCGGATGGCTCGATCGGAAGGCTTGTGCCCTATCCGGGGGAGCATTTGCTAGGTGGCCGGGCTCCCAAGCGCCGGTAATTTCGCGCTCGTTTCCCGGAAGCTATTGTCGTCGAAGCGCACCGCCATCGATTCAGGCGAGATGGTCGTTCCAGACTCCTTCGATCTCGCCCTTCCGCTCCTCGATGATCGCGCTGAGCTTGGCCGGCACATTTTGTTCCAGATGCCGCGCGACGTCTAAGCCGTCCGAACCTGTAGCGCCGGAATGCCGCGAAGAAGCCCCTCGGTGCTCAAATCTTCGTCGACATCCGGCCAGTGGATGCCATAGCCGGCACCGGCAACTTCCCAATGGGCGCGCTGCTCGGTGGTGGCGTTTAGGAGGCGCGGATACCAGGCGAGGGGAACGGCAATGGTGCGGCCATCCATCAGGTCGACGGTCAGGTAATCATCATTGCAGCGAACGTTGGCGACGCGCTCATCGGTGGCGATCTTAGCTGAAATATTCATGCCATGCCTCCAGGAACGGCTCGCGATGGTCCTCGACGATGCGGAGTATCGCATTTATCTCGTGGCCGCGAAAGCCGACGTTTCTCGCCAGCGCGACGGGCTCGAGCCACGCCTTCAACGAGAACTCGGCGCGATCGACGTGGACGTGCGGCGGCTCGCCGGTTTCGTGGCTGTAGAAGTAGAAGCGATAGCCGTTGAGGCGGAGGGTCGTCGGCATTGGTTCTCGACTCCCCCACCCCAACCCTCCCCTGAAGGGGAGGGGCTTTGTCCGCGCTATTCCGCCGCAATCCCTGCCTTCGCGAACATATCCTCGCCGCCGTCCTCCTCGTTCGCCGCCGGACCCGCCTTGGCCTTCTGGCGCTTGTCGAAGCTGTCCCACACCTCGTTCCAGTTGCCGCGCGTCGCGGCCTTGGAATATTCGGTGGCGCGCTGTTCGAAGAAGTTGGCATGCTCGACGCCGTTGAGGAGCGGGGCGAGCCAGGGGAGGGGGTGCTCGTCGATCATGTAGATCGGCTTCAGCCCCAATTGCCCCAGCCGCCAGTCGGCGATGTAGCGGATATACTTCTTGATCTCCTTGGGGGTCATGCCGTTCACCGGGCCCATCTCGAAGGCGAGGTCGATGAAGGCGTCCTCGAGCCGCACCGTCGTCTGGCACTGGTCCATGATGTCGTCCTTGACCGCCTTGGTCAGGCAATCGCGTTCCTTGCAGAAGGCGTGGAACAGCTTGATGATGCC